>CALROE020000613.1:0-3253 GCA_943369715.1 Bradyrhizobium ivorense | reverse complement strand
CTTCGCTGGCACTGATTGGGACGGACCGGAGGCGTTCAGCGCAACTCTTCTCAAACCCGGACAATTCGACCGGTATTTGTCATTTATGACATCTCCTGTGTCGGATTGCACCTGTGGGTGGTTCGAAAAAGCCAAGGTGTGGCCCAATGGCGATAGCTCGGCTGATAGCGGCCGCGGGTAAGGTTACCTGAGCGGCGGATTTGCAATCGGCCGGGAGCGCTATATCATCCGGCAACTGAAGAATTGTCGTTCTTTTTTAGATATTTACGATCTCGCCGGGCACCCCGCGGAGCCAGTAGAGGCGGTGTGTCGGCCGGCCCGGATATGAGCCATGAGCGCAGAAATCCCGACGCCGCAGGTGGCAAGGCCCTCCACGCGTTCGCGGCTTGTCAAAAATAACCGCAGGCAGATGCTGCTTTTTGCCGCGCTGACGGTGATCCTGACGGTCGCGACGGTGTGGGCCTCCCGGGTCTGGCTGAATTCCGAAACGCTGGTGTTCGCGGTCGGCAACGCCAACGGCCCGGAGGCCCGGTTCGCCGCCAAGCTCGCTGCCATGCTCAAGACCACCAATTCGCGGCTGCACCTCAAGATCGTTGCCAATCCCGACAGCGCCAAGGCGCTTGCGCAATTCGATCGCAAGCAGGCGGATCTTGCGGTGCTGCGCACCGACGTCAAGGTCCCGCCCCGCGCGCGCGCCGTTGCGATCCTGGAGCACGACGTGGTGCTGCTGGTCAGCCCCGCCGGCAAGAAGATCAAATCGCTCGCGGAGCTGAAGAAAAGGAAGGTTGCGCTGGTGGCTGACGCCGACAGCGGCGCCGCCTTCATCCGCCGCCTGCTCGAAATCTCCGACGATGCCGCTTTCGCTTCGCGTCTCCAGACGGCTCCGCCGGTTGCGACCTTCAATCAATTGCTGGCGCCGGGCGGCTATGGCGCGGTGATCGCCATTGCGCCGGTCTCGCGGATGCTGAGGGACAAGAGCATCGAGCAACAGATCAGGCGCGGCGGATTGATCCTGAACGACATCAGCGAGTCGAAAGCGCTGGCCAGACGATATCCCGGCGTGACCGAGGAAACGCTGTCGGCCGGCATGCTGTCTTCCACACCGGCGATTCCCGCGGAAGATCTCGATACGGTCGGGCTGCAGTGGCTGCTGGTCGCGCAGTCCAGGCTGTCGACCGCGGTCGCGGGGAATCTGGCGCGCGCGATCTACGAGAACAAGGGCGAGCTTGCGCTGGAGAACGGCTTCGCCTCCCGGATCGAGCCGGCCAGCACCGACAAGGACGCCTTCATCGTCGCGCACCAGGGCGCCGCCGACTACATCAACGACGACACCAAATCATTCCTCGACCGCTACAGCGACCTCGCCTATCTCGGGGTCGCCGTGCTCGGCGTCATCGGCTCGCTGTTCGCCGCGCTCTACACCAAGGTGACCCGGATTGCGCCGGAGAAGGCCAGCGCGCTGGCGACGGCCATTCTCGATATCGGCGAGCGGATGGAACATGCCACCTCGATGGATATGCTCGACGCGTTGCAGGACGAACTCGAAGCCGTGCTTCGGGGAGTGGTGATCGGGCTGCGCGACGGCACCATCTCGAAGGACGGGCTGGATACGTTCAAGCTCGGCTATGAATTCGTCCGCGACGAACTCGCGCTGCGGCGCGAAAGCCTGAAGCGGCACGCCGGCCATGACGACAATGTGGTGATCGTCAAGACGGCGCAGAGCGCGTAGGCCACACAAAAAAGCCCCGGACGATGCCGGGGCTTTAAGCTTGTTCGAACCAGATGCTGGCCGATCAGATCAGTACTTCGCGACCACCGGGCCGCCGAAGCGGTAGTTGATGCGGGCGGTGACCATGTCCACGTCCTGATGGATGCGATCGACGGTCTGGGCCGGCGAGGCGAACGCGATGTTACGCGCGTCGAGGAAGATGTGATTGTATTCGACACCGAACGACCAGTTCGGGGTGAAGCCGTATTCGAGGCCAACACCGACCGTGCCGCCCCAGCGGGTTTCCGAAGCGGTTCCGACGTCAACACCTGTTGCGGTATTGTAGTAGTTATACTTGTCGCTCACGACGGCGGCGCCGCCCTTGACGTACAGCAGCGCGTTGTTCCAGGCGTAGCCGACGCGGCCGGTGAACAGGCCGATACCGTCGATCCGCGAGCGATTGGTGAAGCCCGGGGCGAACAGGCTGACGTTCCGGCCGCTCAGATCGGCCCAGTTGCCCTGCGCTTCGAGACCGAACACCCAGGAGCCGGCCTGCCAATTGTAGCCGATCTGGCCGCCGAGCACGCCGCCAGTGGCATCGTGGCAACCTTCGGCAACATTCACGGCCAACGGCACGGCAACGGTACCTGCATAATCCCAGCACTTGTGGCTGGATGCCCAGCCGCCGTTGGCGCCGATGTAGAAGCCGGTCCAGTTGTACATCGCCACGGCGACCGGGGCCGCCTTGGTGTAGGGCCGAGCTGCCATGTCGGCGGCCGAAGCGGCATTGACGAGCCCGAGGCTCAGGGCAGCTCCACCAAGGAGTGCGATAAATTTGGACTGCATGGGATATCCCCCTCAAGATTGAATTCGATGACGGTAGAAAGCCCTAATTGGCGATCGAAACAAGTCAAACTCGCGGTTCCCGGGCGAAGCGACGCACATTGCGGGAGCAGTGCGACATTTCTGCAATAGCACCCACCCGATTTCGCACGGAATCGGGTCAAATTGGCCGACCCCACAGTGTCGTTCGCCAGTGGTCTCAAGGGCTTAAGGCAGAATTAACCGTAAAATAGCACCTTCCGGGCTGAGTCCCGCGCCGGGGAATCAGACTCATACCGCCGCGTTCTCCCGGGCCGCCAGCGCCCGCGCCCTGATCTCCGCGATGGTGCGCTTGAGCGCGGCCTGCCGCGGATCCGGCAAGGCGGCGGCTTGCGCCTCCGCCACGGCGCCGGCCAGATCCGCAAGCGGCAGCACGCCGTCGAAAGTCGGCTTGGCGAGGCCATCGATGATCGCATGCCAGTCGGCGAGGCCCTGGCGATAGGCCGCGCCGTAACCCTGCACCATGGTCGCGGTCTGCACGATGGCGGCGGCGGCCTCGGGCTGCTTGGTCAGGGCGCGGTCGATCATGTGCAGCCAGCGCTCGACCCAGACCCGCTCCCTGGCATAGCGCACCGAGAACCGCCGCCAGCGCCGCAGCGACGCCTCGATCTTCAGGCGGCGAATGTGAAAGCGGTTTTTCGTGCTGAAGCGGATCGAGACCTG
>CALROE020000612.1:0-3278 GCA_943369715.1 Bradyrhizobium ivorense | reverse complement strand
GTATGGCCCAACCGCTCACAGATCGGCCATAGCATCATCGCCGGCATTCTGGTGCACGGGTTCTATCTCGGCGGCACGGCGGTGGCGATTTCGCTTTCGATTCCGGCAGGGCTTTCAGCGTTGATCCCGGGGCTGCAGCCGATCCTGACCTCGACCCTGGCCAACCGCTGGCTCGGCGAACGCGTCACGCCGCTGCAATGGACCGGGTTGCTGCTCGGGCTCGCCGGCGTGGTGCTGATCCTGCACGATCGACCGATGGGCGGGCAGGCGGGCTGGGGCTGGCTGGCCTCGGGCGTGTCGCTGGTCAGCATCACCCTGGGCACGCTGTATCAGCGGCGCTATTGCAACAGCATCGACTGGCGTTCCGGCAATCTCGTGCAGTACGGCGCGGTCACGGTGCTGTTCGGCGCAGCTGCTTGGCTGTTCGAGAGCAATGTGGTGCACTGGACCCGGGAGTTCGTGCTGTCGGTGGTCTGGCTGGCGGTGGTGCTGTCGATCGGGTCGATCGGGCTGTTGTACTGGCTGATCCGGCGCCAGGCGGCGACCTCGGTGGCGAGCCTGTTCTATCTGGTGCCGGCGGTGACCGCCGTCATGGCCTATGTCCTGTTCGACGAGCGGCTCGATACCATCGCTATTGTCGGTATGGTGGCCTGCGCCGCCGCGGTGTTCGTGGTCAACCGGCGGGCGTGAGCCTGGGGCCGGGCCTCAAACAAGAGCCCCCGGGCTTTCACCCGAGGGCCATTGAGCGCGACGCCGGAGGCGATCAGCGCTTCGACTTCCTGGCCTTCTTTTTCTTCTTCGCAGTTTTCTTGGCGGCTTTCTTCGCGGTCTTCTTGACGGCTTTCTTGGCCGACTTTTTCGCGGAAGATTTCTTGCTGGCTTTCTTGGCCTTCTTGGCTTTCTTCTTCGGCGCCGCCTTGGTCACCGCTTTCTTGGCGGCTTTCTTGGCCTTCCTAGCGGTCTTCTTGACCTTCTTGACCACCGTCCTGGCGGCTTCCGCGGTGGCCGTTGTGGCAGTGCTCGCCGCATCCGTCACTTGATCGAGAACCGGTTTATCGTCGTCCATATCGTCCCCCAGTGTTGTCGAAGCCATAACGATAGCCGGATTCTCAAATGTGTAAAGCGTACGCCGCGACTGCTCAACCACGACGGGTTTTCGCATAGGCTTCGAGCGCGCGCTCGCGCCCTCGTCTGTGATCGACGATCGGCTGCGGATAGGTCGTGCCGAGTTCCACGCCCGCGCCCTTGAGTTCGAGCGGCGCGGCACTCCATGGCTGGTGGATCAGGGCCGCCGGCAATTGCCCGAGCTCCGGCACCCAGCGCCGGACATAGGCGCCGTCGGGATCGAACTTTTCGCCCTGCAGGATCGGATTGAACACGCGAAAATAGGGCGCGGCATCGGCGCCGGAGCCGGCCACCCATTGCCAGTTGGCGGGATTGCTGCCGGCGTCGGCATCGACCAGCGTGTCCCAGAACCACTTCTCGCCACAGCGCCAGTCGATCAACAGATGCTTGACCAGGAACGACGCCACCACCATCCGCACCCGGTTGTGCATGGCGCCCGTGTGCCAGAGTTGGCGCATGCCGGCATCGACGATGGGATAGCCGGTCTGGCCGCGCTGCCACGCCCCCAGAGCCCTGTCGTCGTGCCGCCAGGGAAATGCGTCGAAGGACGGCTGCAGGTTTCGATCGGCGAGATCCGATACGTCGAACAGCAGATGGCGGCAGAATTCGCGCCAGCCCAGCTCGCTCAGGAATTTGTCGATGTCGCCAGCCAAGGCAGGCCGCGCGGCCGCGGCAAAGCGCGCGGCATGCCAGACCTGCCGCGGGCTGATCTCGCCAAAACGCAAATGCGGCGACAGTCCCGACGTGCCGTCGCGATCGGGCCGGTCGCGCTGGATCGAATAGCCGGCCACCCCGGTTTCAAGAAATGCGTTGAGCCGGGCCTGCGCCGAATTCTCACCCGGTTTCCAGCTCTGGCGCAGGCCGCCGGCCCAGTCGGGATGCGAGGGTTCGAGGCGCCATGTCTCGAGCCGCTCGCTCGCGACACCAGGGGCCGGAGCAAGCCTCGTCGGGGCCGGCAATGGCTTCGGCGGATTGCCTGACGATTGCACCCGCCGCCAGAACGGCGTGAATACCCGCAATCCCCGTCCATCCTTGTTGCGGATGGAAAGCGGGTCCGCCAGCAGGTCGCCGGGAAAGCCGTGGCCGGCAACACCGATCGCCTGCAGGCTTGCTGCCACCTGTTCGGCGACGGCCCGGTGCGGCGCCTGCGCAATCTCATTCCAGAACACCGCCTCGGTGCCGGTCTCCCGCGCCAAGGCCGCGATCACCTTGGCCGCGGGTCCGCGTCGCAGCACCAGCTTCGTGCCGAGCGCGGTCAGGTCCGCCTGCAAGGCCCGGAGCGACTGTGCCAGCCACCAGCGCGCCGCGCCGCCAAGCGGGCGCTGTTGCGCGTTGGTTTCGTCGAGGACGTAGAGGCAAATCACCGGCGCGCCGGTGCTTGAGGCGGCATGCAGGGCAGGGTGGTCGGAGAGGCGGAGATCGTCGCGAAACCAGACGATGCGGGGGGAGGTTGGTTGGCCGGCCATCATGTGCTCAACGCGGAAGGCGCCTGTTGGGTCCGCCTTGTCATTCCGGGATGGTGCGTAAGCACCAGACCCCAGGCGCGCAATTGCGCGCCGAGGGAATCTCGAGATTCTCAGGTGCGCAATTGCGCACCGTAGTTCGATGCTTCGTATCGCCCCGAAGTGACGGCTATGCCGTCACTTCGGCTGCGGCACGATGCGCAAGTACGGCTTCGGCGCTTTCCAGCCCTGCGGATAGATGGTCCTGGCCTCGTCGTCGGTGACGGAGCCCGCGATGATGACGTCTTCGCCCTGTTTCCAGTCGGCGGGCGTCGCGACGCGATGCTTGGCGGTCATCTGCAGCGAATCGATCACCCGCAGGATTTCCTGAAAGTTGCGCCCGGTGGTCATCGGGTAAACCAGCACCAGCTTTATCTTCTTGTCCGGCCCGATGATGAACACGTTGCGGACCGTGAGGTTGTCGGCGGCGGTGCGCGTGGCGGGATCGCCCGAGGTCGAGGCCGGCAGCATGTCGTACAGCTTCGAGACGTTGAAGTCGGTATCGCCGATCATCGGATAATTCGGCGCGGCGCCCTGGGTCTCCTTGATATCTTCGGACCATTTGGCGTGCCGGTCGACGGGATCGACGCTGAGCCCCATCAGCTTGACGCCGCGCTTGTCGAATTCCGGTTTCAGCTTCGCCAGCGCGCC
>CALROE020000611.1:0-3281 GCA_943369715.1 Bradyrhizobium ivorense | reverse complement strand
CCGTCAGGTCGACATCGGCAAACGTAATGACACCCTCGGCATGATCGATCGTCGGGTTGCCGGTTCCGAACAGTTCGATAATGGCTGAGCCCGTCGCGGCCGCCGTCGGCAGGTCATTGGTGCCGGTGATCGTGACCGTGAACGGCTTGAAGACGACCGTGTTGTATTCGCTGTAATTGGTATCGACCCGCGCCATGTAGGTCAGGGTCAGCGTTTCGCCCTCGGCGAGGAAGTCGAGCGCGTGGTCGGCGACGCGGTAGGTCCAGGTGGCTCCGCCGATATTGGTGTTGCCGGGGTCCGCGACCACCGAGAGCGGGACCTCGACCGCCTGGATCGCAGCGAGCTGTTCCGGCGTCAGCGACGACGTGACGATGATGTCCTGCTGCGCGTTCCGATAGACAAACGAATTGAACTGGGCCGTTACCGTCGGACTGTCTTCGGGATTGATGTCGGCGAAGCGAATGATGCCGGACACCGCGTCCAGCGCGGTATTGCCGGTCACCAGAAGCCGTTCGGTAAAATGATTGCTGAAAGCGACCAGGTCCGGCGGAATGTTGAGATGGAATCGGTTGTGGCCGCCGCTGGGCGGCGGTGCTGCCGGCGTTTCATACACCAGGCTGATGCGAATGATCGGAAGCTGGTCGATCGGCGTGCCGTCGGCCAGCCTGACCACAAAAGTATTCGGCGTGATCGAATCGAGCGGGGGAATGCCGATGTATTTCGGATTGGCGTCGGTGAATTTGAGCGAGAAGATCTCGTTGATCAGCTGCTGCGCATTGGCCGGAATCTGGGCCGACGCGATGAAGGTGACGAGGCCCTGGCCGTTGACGATGGTTTGCGTGCCCGGCTGGTTCACCGTGGCGATCGGCTGCAGCGTCAGCTTGTCGAGCAGGACGTATTCGCCCGACGTGCCGTTCGGCTCGACCAGAATCCGGAACGACACCGGGGGCGCTACGCCCGGCTGGGCGATATCGAAGTCGATCTCCACCAGCACCGCGGTGCCGCGAATGCCCATGGTGGCGGTCGGCGTCTCGACCTTCATGTCGCCGTTCTTCGCGGTGGCGCCGGCGACGAACGAGATGGTGCCCTGCACCAGCGTCAGCAACGAGCCGTTATTCGATCCGGCCGGGCTATAGATCATCTCGTTCAGCACCATCCTCGCATTGGAGGAGAGACCGAACACGGTGCCGTCGATGAAGGTGATGCCGAGCGAGGAATCGGAGCCGGCCTGGACCACGTCGTTTTTGTGGACGTTGTCGCCGGCGTTCAGGCTGATCGAGACGCCGTTGCGAATCGCGGTCGCGCTGCCGGTGAGCTTGGTGACCTGGCCGATGACCTTTTCCGGCGCGACGGTGCCGCCGGCCTGCGCATAATCCACCTGACCGGCGAGCGCCCCGACGGTCTTGCCGGACAGGCTCGCGCCGTCAGGGGAGGCCAGGGTGGCCCGGTTCTCGCCGCGGAAGTAGTCGCGCGCCACGAATTCATGGCCGTCCTTCGACAGCACCAGATCCAGCCCGGACCGCTTGTAGTCGCCGGAAAACAGCAGTTGGGCGTCCGGCACGACGATCGTGTCCGGGCCGCCGGCATGGCGTCCTGGATGAACATCGATGGAAACAGATTCACCGGCCCCGGAGAACGCACCCTGGCCGCTGAGCAATCCGGAATCGAATTTTTCGACGTAATTCAACTGACCATCGCAAATGTTAATAAGAACAGAACGTCAATATCGCATCGATGGAACTTAATAGCACAAGTAATGCAATGTTAACATTACCAAAAAAGGGGCGGTAATGCGTTCGACGGGATGGAATTATCCCATGTTTATGGTGTTGCGCCGGGAATGCTCGCAAAAGTCGCAATCCGTGAGGAAAAAGCGGGGGCAGAGCCAAGCGAAATGATGGCTGGCCGCCGCCGGCGTGACACCGGCCGGATCCGCCAGAAGGAGGACCGCGGCGGCGAAAGCCTGCAAGATAAATGTAAGTATACGCTGCAAATCCGGTGAGTCGGCGCCCATAATCAGTGCCGAACGGCAAATCCGTTACCCGACAGTAATACGGTCAGCGTACACGGACGACAACGCGAGTCAGGCCAGCGACACCAGCCGCGGGCGGTCGTCCTCACATCGCGTTCGCCCAAATGCCTGGCTGACCATCGATCGGAGATACGCATGAAAATTCTGGGTTACATCTACCGGGTCGTCTCCAATTTCGCTTTCCTGGCGCTGGTCTATTACAGCCTGAATTTCAAGGATTTGCAGTATCAGCATCGCGCCACCCTCGCGTTTCTGGTGCTGGTCTATGCCTCGATGCGCGCAGCCGCTGCACTGCGTTCGTTCGGCTTCTTCCAGAAGATCGAGCGGCTCGAACTCGAGGCGCGCCGCCTCGCCGGGGTGGCCGGGGAGGTTGGAGCCGCCGCCGCGCGCAGGCACGTCGTCAGCGACGTGGCGACACTCCGCCGCGACGGCGAGATCAAGTCCTATATCGACCTGTTCTTTCTCGCCATGGTCGTGCTGCTATGCATCGCAAAGATCGTAACCTGAGCCGTCAAACGCTTCTTTTCTTGACCTGGACCAAACGCTTCAGCGCGCGCCGGCCGGGCTGCGCCGCATGCCGGCCGGCGCGGCCGGCAGCGTGAGTCGAATTTGCCTGCCCGATCCGCCCGATCTGGGTTTTTCCGCCGGCCGCTCGCCGGGAGGCGCTGGTTTCCGCCGGCACCTGCATTGCGCCGTGCATCGCATGGTTCTTGGCATGCCCGGCTGAGACCGCCGATTCCGCACGCCGCGAGGGCCGCGCGGTGACGGCCCGGGCGGCCAGCCGCGGTCGGCCGCTGAACTCGAAAACGCTTTGCCCCGGCACCGGCAGGGCATTGACGGCACCGAGCAGCGGCCGCGGCATTTGCCGGGGCCAGGGCGCATGCTGCGGCAGCGGAACGGCGCCGGTGGTTCGCCTGGCGCGATCGGACGGCGTCAGCCATTCGTCATTCCAGTATGAATCCGAAAGCCAGGGGCCGGGCAGCATCGGGCTTCCGGCAAAGACGAAATTGGGAATTTTGGGCCAATGCGAGTTCGCCACGTTTTCCGGCAGCGGACGCGACCGCCATTGCTGTGATTCGGTTGATGTCGCTGCCAGTTCGGCCGTGGCCGGCACCACATGGACGATGCGATAGCCTCGCGCCTTCATCTCCTGCAGGATTTTCGGCAGGGCGGCGACCGTTCGCGCCTGGATGTCATGCAGCAGCAGGATGCCCTTTCCCCTGGCCGCGAGGCGCTGCATCGCGAGCTC
>CALROE020000610.1:0-3283 GCA_943369715.1 Bradyrhizobium ivorense | reverse complement strand
GCGCCTTGTATTGCACCAGCGTGAGCACGGTGCCGCTCGGGATCGGCTCGCCCTTGCGCGCGGCCTCAACCGCTGCTGGTGTCGACCACAATTCGCGATATTGCTTCACGTCGTAGCGGTCGACGGTGCTGTAAAGTACGCCCTTGTCCCAGTTGTCCGGAAACATAACCTTGTCGCCGCCGGCGAATGCCGACAGGCCGCCGAGCGTCAGCCCGGATGCGAGGCCGAGCGCAGCAGCTGTTATCGCAGGTCTGGAATTGGTCATCGAGCCCTCCCAACGTTATGGATTCATATGGCCTTCGCATGCTGGTGATCAGCCAAGGCGCGGTACGGCCAAGAATGCCGTGCCGCGCCCATACGCATGTACGTCGAACGCGGGGAATAGTTTCAGCTCGCCCCGAGGCCGGCCTTGGAGCATTGCTCGTCCTGGTCGCCGGTGACGCCGCTGACGCCCACGCCGCCGGTGACTTTGCCATCGACCATGATCGGCAATCCGCCGGGCGAGGCGAAGACCCCGGGCAGGGTGGCCGTCGCTACCCCGCCCTTGTTGATCACATCCGCAAACACGCGCGTCGGACGCCGATAGGTCGCGGCGGCCTTGGCCTTGCCGACGGCGATCTCCACGCTGGCCGTTTGCGTGTTGTCCATGCGCTCGAAGTAAATCAGGAAGCCGTGATTATCGACCACGGCGACCGCCACGTTCCATCCGTTCTTCTGGCATTCGGCGACGACGCCGGCTGCGATTTTCTTGGCGCCGACGACATTGACCGCCGTGCCGTATTCGGGGCGCTTGTCCTGCGCGGATGCACCGATCGTGAGCGCCAAGAGCGCGACGCCGGCCAGAATGGTCCTCATCTCTAATTCCTCCCCTGGGTTTTATAGTGCAGGGAAGTATATCGAAACGGGTCGTGAGTTCACGCTCTAAAAGAGAGTTTCAACTCACGCCATGACGCGCTGCGGCAGCAATTCCGCGATCTGGATCGCATTCAGCGCGGCGCCCTTCAGGAGCTGATCCGCCGCCACGAACATCGCGATCGAATGCCCGGTGGGATCGCTGAGATCCCGGCGGATGCGGCCGACCAGCACGTCATCCTGGCCCGAGGCATCGATTGGCATCGGGAAATAGTTATTCACCCGGTTATCCACGATCTTCACGCCGGGCGCGCCCGACAGGATCTCGCGCACCTCGGCTTCCGTGATCGGGTTTTCGCATTCGAAGGTGATCGCCTCGCAATGCGCGCGCAAGACCGGCACGCGGACACAGGTGACGCCAACGGCGATCCGCTTGTCTTCGAAGATCTTGCGGGTTTCCTGGATGACCTTGGTTTCTTCGTCATTGTAGCCGGTGACGGGATCGATCGCGGTGTTGTGGTTGAACAGGTTGAAGGCGTAGGGGTGCGGCAACACCTTTGGCTGATAGGCCTCGCCGTTGAGGCTGGCACGGGTCGATTCCACCAGCTCTTCCATGGCGGCAGCACCGGCGCCGCTGGCCGCCTGATAGGTCGACAGGATCACGCGCTTGATGCGGTTGGCGCGGTGGATCGGCCACAGCGGCACCAGCGCGGTAATCGCGGCGCAGTTCGGGTTGGCGATGATGCCCTTGTGCTCCCGGATCCGGCGAGCGTTGATCTCGGGGATCACCAGCGGCACGTCGGGATCCATCCGGAAGGCCGAGGAATTGTCGACCACGACGGCGCCGGCCTTCACCGCGATGGGCGCGAACTTCCGGGAAATGCCGCCGCCGGCTGAAAACAGCGCGATGTCGACGCCGGCAAAGGAGTGCTCGGTGAGTTCCTCGATCACGATCCGCTGGCCGCGGAAGTCGATGGTGTTGCCGGCCGAGCGGGCGCTGGCCAGCGCCTTCAGTCTGCCGACGCGAAAACCGCGCCGGTCCATGGTGGCGATGAATTCGGCGCCGACAGCGCCGGTCACGCCGGCAATGGCAACAACGGGATCGTTCGTCACTTGGCTCTCCATTTGTTCGAGCATGAGCTTCAGGCAATAAAAAAGCCCCGGACCTTTTCAGGCGGGGCTTCGGTTCAGATGATGCGGGTCGTCCAACTACGCGCGCAAATCTCCCGAAGCCCAGGAGGGCTTGGTGGTTTTCGCGGTGCGTTTGGTGTTGGTGGTCATGGCGCGGGCTTATGCGGGAGATTTTTGACGGCGTCAACCGGGTTTGATGCGGAAAATGCGGTTCAACGAGGTTGAACAGGACGCCGTTGTCACGCCATAAGCTGACCCATGAGCCTGCCCAATCACTTCGACCTGATCGCCACCGACGGCGCAGCCCGTACCGGACGGCTGACGACGCCGCATGGCGTGGTGCGCACGCCGGCCTTCATGCCGGTCGGCACCGCGGGTGCGATGAAGGGCATGCACTGGCGCGAGGTACGCGATGCCGGCGCCGATATCGTGCTCGGCAATACCTATCATCTGATGCTGCGGCCGGGCGCCGAGCGCATCGCCGCCCTCGGCGGCTTGCAGCGCTTCACCGGCTGGAACGGCCCCATGCTGACCGACTCCGGCGGCTTCCAGGTGATGTCGCTGTCGGAGCTGCGCAAGGTCACGGAAAACGCGGTGACCTTTCGCTCCCATATCGACGGCACCAAAATCGAGCTGTCGCCCGAGCGATCGATCGAGGTGCAGCGCCTGCTGGGTTCGGATATCGCCATGCAGATGGACGAATGCATCCGCCTTCCGGCGGAGCGTGCCGACATCGAACGCGCCATGCAGCTCTCGCTGCGCTGGGGCGAGCGCAGCAAGCGTGCCTTCGAGAGCGCGCCTGACGGCTACATGCTGTTCGGGATCGCGCAGGGCGGCGACGTCCCCGAACTTCGGCACGCCAGCGCGCGCGGCATGGTCGATACCGGCTTTCACGGCTATGCGATCGGCGGGCTCGCGGTCGGCGAACCGCAGGCGGTGATGCTGGCGATGATCGAGGAGGTAGCGCCGATCCTTCCCTTGGACCGTCCGAGATATCTGATGGGCGTCGGCACGCCCGAGGACATGCTGGAGGCGGTGGCGCGCGGCATCGACATGTTCGATTGCGTGATGCCGACCCGCAACGGACGCCACGGCATGGCGTTCACCCGGTTCGGCCAGATCAATCTGAAAAACGCCCGCCACGCCGACGATCCGCGACCGCTGGACGAGGCCAGCGCGTGGCCGTCGACGCGCGATTGCGCGCGCGCCTATCTGCATCACCTGGTCAAGTCGGGCGAGACGCTGGGCGCGATGCTGCTGTCGGAAATCAATATCGCCTACTACCAGCACCTGATGCACG
>CALROE020000609.1:0-3287 GCA_943369715.1 Bradyrhizobium ivorense | reverse complement strand
GCCACCAGGCGCGCATCCGCGCGCCTGGTGGTGAGGAGCCCGGAATGACAGAAGAAGATAGCCCATCAGCTCGAAATAGCCGGATAGAGATCCGTCCACCCGGGGTTCTCTTCCTCGATCAAGCGGATCTTCCAGTCACGCCGCCATTTCTTGAGTTCTTTTTCACGTGCGATGGCCGTGATGGCGTCGTCGTAGATTTCGAACCAAACGAACTTGTCGACGCCGTAACGCGTCGTGAAACCGGGCACTGCCTTGGTGCGATGTTCATATATCCGTCGCACGAGATCGCTGGTCACGCCGAGATAGAGCGTGCCGTATTTCTTACTGGCAAGGAGATAGACGTAATAGGCCATCGCCGCACAGGTGGTCAGGGATTCCGGGCTCGCGCCCAATGGCGCGCCCCGGAATGACAAAACCTAATGCGTGACGTCGTCGCAATCAACCGCGCGGCGTCGCCGCCTCACTCCACCCTTGCCACCACCGCGATCTTCCTGATGCCGCCTTTGCGGTAGGCGTCCAGGAATGCGTAGTAGTCCTTGAACGAGATGCAGCCGTTGGAGTCGCCGCCCGAGCCGAGCATGTAGGTATGCGCGAGCAGGCCGTCGCGATTGAAGATCTTGTCCTGGCCGCCGATCGGCGTCAGCCGCAGCGCCGGCACGCCGTGGAACAGCGCCTCGCGCGGCTTGAGGTCGTAGATGTGCGGCGGGGTTACGCCCTGCATCCGCACATGCGCATAGCGCACGTCGTCCTTCTTGGCACCAAGTCCGGAATGCGCCTCCAGCACGGTGCCGTCGGGCAAGTAGACCTTGCGCGCCGAGATATCATAGACCGCGGTCTCGCGATCATAGGGCGCCGATCCCCCGAGCATCGGGTTCTGCAGCTTCGGCAGGCTGCCGGTCGCGCTGACGTCGGCGGAAGCGTAGGACAGCAACGATCGCGACGCCGGTTCCTTGCCCCACAGTTTTTCGACCATGCTGGGCTTGTCGCCTGAACCGATCGACATCACCGCGGCCTTGGCGCGCTGCGCCATGTCCTTGACGGTGACGCCCGTGCCCCTGGCGGGTACGGCTGCCGGCGTGAGGGCGGCCACTTGCGTCGGCGCTTGTGAAGGTTTCGGTTTGGCGGCTTCGAGCAGTTTCGGCACGTCGGCCGGTTTTGCTACTTCGATGGAAGGTGACGCCGAAGCCAGCTGCATCGTCGCGGCTTGCGGCTGCGGCTCGACACCCTGCGGTGCGGCCGCTCCGAACCGGTCGTTGAACGCCAGTGACGTGGCGGATGCGATGGTCGCGGGCGCGGCGATGACCGGCACCGGTTCGGGCAACGCCGCGAACACCGTGTTGACGATGGCTTGCGGGGTCCGCGCCGCCACCGATTGCTTGTGGCGGATCACCGGCGCATCGAAGTTCCCCGCGGCTATGGTCGGGTAAATGCTGGCGGCGAATACGTTGGTGTAAACCGTCCAGGCGCAGCCCAACACCAGACCGGCAACCGCGAGGCCGCCGAAAATATGGTTAGCATTGGCTTTACGGGATGAACGCCGCCGGTTCCTTGCCGCGAATGGCCTGGACGCACTCGTACTGTAACTCATTCGCCTCGTATCCAGACAACTTCCACTGAGTTCCTCTTCGCAGCAGCGCATCACACGTTCCGATGCAGCATCTCGCAGAGGTGCGGAGCGTCATTAAGGCGACTTTTAGTTAAATGCCGATTAAGTGCGGGCGGATGTTGGGCATGCAAAAAGCGAGGCCGATGCACCGCAGCGGTCCCGTAATTTCGCGGGATTCCTGCGAGTTCCGCATCAATAATTCAGCTTCGGATACCAGTCGGTGCCGCGCCCTTCCGGCCTCACGTCGAGAATGTCCATAGCGGCATCAGGCCCGGCGCGCCGCGCGATGACCTCGCAATGGATGGGCATGAACATAAGACGACCGGGCATGTGCCGATCGGACAGGATCGGTGGATTTTTTTGCGGCAACGAATATGCCGTGTCCCGGACGCGGTGCAGCGTCCTTCACGCTGCGCCGCAGAGCCGGGACCCACTCTGCGCAAAAAAAGGCATGGGCCCCGGATCTGCAGCGCACCGCTTTCGCGCTGCGCAGCGTCCGGGGCACGAAACCCACCCTGCCCCCTACTCCAGCTCCGGCGGCGGTGAGCGGTCGAGTACGCTGCCCTTGGTGCCCTGGAGCAGATCGATCCCATAGGTTTCGACGACGAGCGGTCCGCGCTTGCGGGTGAGTTCGGCCACGCGCTCGACCGCAGTGAAATTTTCCGTCTGCCAGGATCGCGCGCCGGGCCGCGCCTCGTCGACGAACAACAGTTTTCCGGACAATTGCGCCGCGGAGGGTTCGGGCATGTTGACCCAGCGGATGCGCTGGGTCGGCTGCACCACGCAAGCCCCCTTCGGCAGATAGAAGGCGAGCCAGCCGGTGGTGCCGTAGTCCGGCGTCAGCACGCAAACCGCACCGGTGCGCAGGCGCACCGCCTCGATCTCGCCGGCCAGCTCGCGCCAGCCGACGCCGACGCTGCGCACGGTGGCGTCGCGGCGATAGCCCGTGAACACGCCGGTATTGGCCTGCACGATCAGAAACGCAAACATCGCAACGCCCACCGGCGAGGCCCAGCGCAGGCAGAAATCGGCGAGGCGCTGGCGCCAGCCGTCCCACCGCGTGAGGTGAGCGGCGACCGCGGCTGAAATCGCCAGCGCCGGATAGACCGGCGCGAACCAGTTGGCCTCGACGCGTGCGTGCAGCGAATGCCAGATGAAATACGCCACGATGGTCCAGAACATCGTGTTGATCAGCATGCGCGCGGCGAACGCGCCGGCGGGGCGCCAGATCAGGGCGTGAAGCCCCATCGCGCCGAGAATGAAAACCAGCGGCGTTGCGAAGGCGACCTGGGTCGGCACCAGCTCGGCGATGAAGGCCGGCCTGAAGTTTTCGATTTTGGCGCGGCCGAACAACTGCTTGAGGAAAGAGACCCAGTGGTGATCGGCGTTCCAGAGAATCACGGGCGCGAACACCGCCAGCGCCACCAGGCCGCCGAGATAAGGCCAAAGCGAGATCAGCCAGCGCCGCAGCTTTGGCACCGCCACCAGCCAGATCAGGATCGCCGGGCCGAAAAACAGCGCGGTGTATTTCGACAGCAGCGCGACGCCGACCGCGGCGCCGACCGCGAGCCACCAGACGCCGCGCCCGGTCTCCAGCACCTTGGCGAGAAAAAACAGCACGAAACCGGATGCCACCAGCAGCGGCGCATCCGGCGTCACGATCAGGGTGCCGACCGCGGCC
>CALROE020000608.1:0-3297 GCA_943369715.1 Bradyrhizobium ivorense | reverse complement strand
TCACGGTTTACATGCCATCGCTGTTCGGCCGCGATGGCGCCGTCCCAAGCGCGGAGGAGGGTGCGGCGGTGTTTCAGCGGGCCTGCGTGAGCGCAGAATTTCGCGCCTTGGCCACGAACGAAACCAGCCCGGTGACCCAGTGGCTGCGGTCGCTGGCGAGGTTTGCGCACGACGAATGCGGCGGCCCTGGCGTCGGCGCCATCGGGATGTGCTTTACGGGAAATTTCGCACTGACCATGATGCTGGAGCCGTCGGTGCTGGCGCCGGTGCTGTCGCAGCCGTCACTGCCGCTGAACAACCCCGCCGGCATCGAAATCGCGCCCGACGAAGTCAAGGCGGTGCGCCAGCGGCTCGAACGGGACGACCTGACCGTGCTGGCCTATCGGTTCGAAGGCGACAAGTTGTGCATGGCCCAGCGTTTTGCAGCCTATTCCGAAGCGCTTGGCGACCGCTTCATTGGACGCGTGCTTCCCGACAGCGCGGCCAACACCGATCTTGCGCCGTTCTTCGAACGCCACGTCACGACGCCCCATAGCGTCGTCACCGCCCACCTGATCGACGAAGCGGGCCAGCCGACGATCGCGGCGCGCGACGAGATCTTGGCATTCTTCACCCGCAGGCTTGCGCCCGGCGGCGGGTGAGAGTTCTTCAACGCACCGGCGCGGCCTAGGCGAGCGCGAGCTCCTGATACCGCGTCGCCGTCACCTCGTCGCATCTGGCGCGGTAGGCGGGTGCGCTGCCGCTATATCGTGCGACGATACGGGTCTGCTTGCCTTCGACGTTGCTGTTGATCCCCGTCATCCAGGAATTGACCTCGTTGGATAGCAGGCCGACCCCGAGCGCCTTGACGTGATCGGTCCAGGACGCGACGCCCGATGGCGTGGCTTCGACGCGCGTCAGGCCGGCCTCTTTCGCGTGGCGCAACAGTCCGCTCACCCAGTCGACATTATATTCGATACTGCGCGGGATATTGCCGAGCGCGGTGTGCGGTCCCATCAGCATCAGCATGTTGGGAAAGCCGTCGACCATGACGCCGAGAAATGTCTCCGGCCCGCTTTTCCATCGGTCCTTCAGCCGGATGCCGTTCGCTCCGCGCAGATCAATCTTGTCAAAACTTCCGGTGATGGCGTCGAAGCCGGTGGCGTAGATGATGATGTCGAACTCATATTCCTTGTCGCTGGTCTTGATACCCCTGGGCGTGATCCGCTCTATCGGCGTTTCCGTAATGTCGACCAGCGCGACATTGTCCCGGTTGTAGGCCTCGTAATAGAAGGTCTCCAGCGGCAGCCGTCGCGTACCAAAACCGTGATTCCTCGGGATCAGCTTTTCCGCAATCTTCGGGTCCTTCACCCGCTGGCGGATCTTGCGCGCCACGAAATCGCTGATGAGTGCGTTGGCCTTCCGGTCGGTCAGGATATCGCGAAAATTGCCTTGCCAGATACCGAAGCCGCGCTCGGAATAGAGTTTTTCGAAGAAGGCTTCGCGTTCCTCGTCGGAAACCTCAAAAGTCCCGCGCGGATCCGGCGTATGGATGAAACACGCAAACGTTTCCTGGCAGCGCCTGAACATCTCGGGATAGCCGGCCTTGATCCTGCGCTGCGACTCCTCGTCGATCTTGCCGTTGTGCAGCGGCGCGCACCAGTTCGGTGTGCGTTGAAACACCGTGAGATGGCCGACGCTGCCGGCGATGGTCTGGATGGTCTGCACGCCGCTGGCGCCGGTGCCGATCACCGCCAGCCGCTTGCCGGTGAAGTCGACCGGCTCGTGTGGCCATCGGGCGGTATGGAACGATTGCCCCTTGAACGTATCAACGCCTTCGATGCGCGGCAGGGTCGGCGCGGAGAGCGGGCCGATCGCGGTGATCAGAAAGCGCGCGCGGAATTGACTGCCATCCTGCAGCGCGATGGTCCAGCTGCGGGTTTCCTCGGCCCAGATGGCTGATGTGACTTGGCTGCGGAACTGGATGTCGCGGCGCAGGTCGAACTTGTCGGCGACGTGATTGAGGTAGCGCAGCGTTTCCGGCTGGCCGGCGAAATGCTCCGACCAGTTCCATTCCTCCAGCAGCTCCGGCGAAAAGGAATAGCCGTAGGAGTAGCTTTCGGAATCGAAGCGCGCCCCCGGGTAGCGGTTCCAGTACCAGGTGCCGCCAACGCCGGTACCGGCCTCGAACACCCGCACCCGCATGCCCTGCTGGCGCAAACGGTGCAGCTGGTACATGCCCGACATGCCCGCGCCGATGATGATGGCGTCGAAGTCGAGAGCCGGAGCCGCGTCGGTCGGGGCCCTGGCTTCGTGCGTGGCGGCCATATGCTGTTGCTCCCTGCGAGCGATGCGCCCGGATTTGTTATGGGTAACAGGCTAATCAGCATGACGGGCTTCGCGCAACGCTCATTGCGCCAAGGGGGCCATGCGCCAACCTAACCCCGCCGCACGCTCGCGCCGCCGTCCACCGGCAGCGTCACACCGGTAATGAAGCTGGCCTCGTCCGAGGCCAGGAACAGCGCTGCGTTGGCAACGTCCCAGCCGGTGCCCATCTTGCCGCGCAACGGCACTTTCGCGTCACGCTCGGCCTCGACCTCGGCGCGGCTCTTCTTGAATTCCCGGGCCCGGGTGTCGACCGCCATCGGCGTATTCATCAATCCGGGCAGGATGACGTTGGCGCGGATGCCGTACTGGGCATTCTGGTAGGCGAGCTGTTCGGTGAAGGCGATCATCGCCGATTTGGTCGCCTTGTAGGCGACGTAGGGATAGGTGGTGATGGCGGCCATCGAGGAAATGTTGATGATGGCGCCACTCATCTGCCGGCGCATGATCGGGATCACGTGCTTGGCCGCGAAAATGCAGCTTTTGAGGTTGATGGCGACGCAGCGATCGAGCGCCTCTTCGGTGAAGTCGAGCAGCTCGGCGTCGCCGCCCGCGATGCTGACGCCGACATTGTTGTGCAGGATATCGATGCGGCCCCACCGGCCGAATGCATCGTCCACCATGGACTTGAGCTCGGCGTTCTTGGTGACGTCGGCCTTGAAGGCTACCGCCGAGCCACCCTTGGCGCCGATCAGGTCGACGGTCTCCTGGGCCGAGGCGAGATTGTGATCCACGCACAGCACGCGCGCACCTTCGCGCGCGAAGGTCAGCGCGGTGGCGCGGCCGTTGCCGATGCCTTCGCCGGGGCTCTGGCCGGCGCCGACGACGATGGCGACGCGATCTTTCAGGCGCATGTCAGTTCACTCCCGGAATTGGGTACTGTTTCAGTACCTCTTTGTACGTGGGTTCATTGTCGATCTGCATGGTGGCCAG
>CALROE020000607.1:0-3306 GCA_943369715.1 Bradyrhizobium ivorense | reverse complement strand
ATCCAAACCCGCATGCGGTTCGTTTTGAGTGAGGTGTCCAGCCGCTGGACGGGCTAAACCGAAGGAGTGCACTTGGTGCGGGATGCTATCCGATTGAAGGTGGCGGTGGTTGGAACCGGGATTTCCGGCCTGTCCGCAGCGTGGCTGCTGAGCCAGCGCCATGATGTGACGGTGTACGAACAGTCAGAACGGATCGGCGGCCATTCCAATACCGTCGTTGCCCGCGTCGGTGAGCACAAGATCCCGGTCGATACCGGCTTTATCGTCTTCAATCGTAAGGCCTATCCAAACCTCACGGCGATGTTCCAACATCTCGGGGTTCCCACCCAAACCTCCGACATGTCGCTTGCGGTGTCGCTCCATGACGGCGATCTCGAATATTCCGGCACCGGCCTGCGGGGCCTGCTCGCCCAGCCGCACAACCTGTTTCGTCCGCGCTTCTGGTCGATGCTGCGCGACCTCGTGAAATTCTACCGGCAGGCGACGCGGGATGCGGACCTGCTGCAAGACGAAACCGTCAGCCTCGGCGAATATCTCGCGGCTGGCGGCTATGGCGCCGCGTTCCGTGACGATCACCTGTTGCCGATGGCAAGCGCGATCTGGTCCGCGCCACCGAGCGAGATCCTGTCCTTCCCGGTGGCGACATTCATTCGCTTCCAGCGCAATCATGGACTGCTGCAGCTTGCGCAGCGTCCCGCCTGGGAAACCGTGGTCGGCGGCAGCATCGTTTATGTCCAGCGCCTCATTCAACCCTTTGCCGACTGGATCAGGCTCGACACCGGGATCGTCGCGGTGCAACGTGTCACGGACGGTGTCATCGTCACGGACTCGCGCGGCGAATCCAACCGCTACGACCATGTCGTCATGGCCACGCACGCCGATCAGGCCCTGTCGGCACTCGCCGATCCGACGCCGGACGAGACCGAACTGCTCGGCGCGTTCCGCTACAGCCGCAACCTGGCCGTTCTGCACTCGGACCCGAGTTTCATGCCGAAGCGTCGCGCGGCGTGGTCGAGCTGGAACTATATCGGCTCACGCAATGGATCCGCCGACAGCGTCGGCGTCACCTACTGGATGAACCGGCTGCAGGGCATTCCGGATCATTCGCCGCTGTTTCTCACCCTTAATCCGCCGCGTCCGCCGCATGCCGGAATGCTGCATTACAGCGAGGTTTACCATCATCCGATCTTCGACGCCGCCGCGATATCGGCGCAGCGCCGGCTCTGGTCGCTGCAAGGCAAGGGCAACGTCTGGTTCTGCGGCGCGCATTTCGGCGCAGGCTTTCATGAAGACGGACTGCAGGCCGGCCTTGCCGTCGCCGAACAGCTCGGCGGGCTGCGGCGGCCGTGGAACGTGCCCGACGAGTCCGGACGCATCGTGCTCGGAGGCGCGGCTGCGGGCATTGCGATCCCGGAGCTGCAGCGATGATGTATCGATCAGCGCTCTATGTCGGCGCGGTAATGCATCGGCGGCTGCGGCCCAGGGTGCATCAATTTCGCTACCGCGCCTTCTGGCTGCTGATCGACCTCGATGAAGTCGCGGCGTTGACTGCGCGGCTGAAGCTGTTCTCGCACAACCGTTTCAACCTGTTCGCATTGCACGAGGCCGATCTCGGCGACGGCAGCCCGACCCCGCTTCGCATTCAGGCCGAACGGCTGCTGTCGGAAGCCGGACTCGACATTGCGGGCGGCGCCATCCGCCTGCTCTGCATGCCACGAACGCTCGGCTACAGCTTCAATCCGATCAGCATCTATTACTGCCATCGGCCCGGCGGCGGGCTCGCCGCGATCATTTACGAAGTCCACAACACCTTCGGCGAGCGCCACTCCTACGTCGCCGCCATCGAGGCCAATTCCGACGAGATCCGGCAAGACTGCCGCAAGGTATTCTACGTATCTCCGTTTATGGACATGGACCTCGCTTACCACTTTCGGCTGACCGAACCCGCAGAGCGCGTCGCGGTCGGCATCAACGCCAGCAAGGGCGGCGAACGCGTCCTTCACGCCAGCCTCGCCGGGCTTCGCAGGGAACTGACCGACCAGGCGCTGCTGCGGATCTTTCTCGCGATTCCGCTGATTACCGCAAAAGTCACCCTGGCGATCCATTGGGAGGCGCTGCGTCTCTGGCTGAAGGGAATGCGGTTGCGCACCAGACCCGCTGCGCCCGCGCGCCCCGCCACCCCCGCCACCCCCGCCATCAACACATCGAACCGGATCGATACGCATGTCATCTGAGAACCAGCAAACCGCGCCCGGCTCGCTCGACCTTGCGGGGACACCGACGCCACCCGCCCTGCTCAAATCCCTCCTGCAGCGCATGCTGCGCAAGATCGATTGCGACGAGATCTCGCTGCAGACCCCTGGCGGACGGCGCGTCCTGATCGGCGGCAAGCGATCCGGAGAACAGGCGCAGGTGACGATGCATAGCTGGAAATGCATGATCCGGCTGCTGACCAGCGGCGATCTCGGTTTCGCCGAAGGCTACCTGGCCGGCGAGTGGTCGACGCCCGATATCTACGCCTTCCTGCGCGCCGCGGGACGCCGCTCAAACGACACCCTGTCGTTCGAAGCGCTGAATCCGCCTCAGCCGCTGACAAAACTGCGTCATGCGCTGAACCGCAATACCAGGCGCGGCAGCCGCCGGAACATCGCGGCTCACTACGATCTCGGCAACGAATTCTATCGGTTGTGGCTCGATTCCAGCATGATGTATTCGTCCGCGATCTATTCATCGCCGGGCGAGTCGCTCGAGGATGCACAGCGCGCCAAACTTGATCGGGTGATCGACCGGCTCGGGCTCAGCGGTGGCGAACGGGTCCTTGAAATCGGCTGCGGTTGGGGCGGGCTTGCCGAGCGCGTCATCGAGCGCACCGGCAGCCATGTGACGGGATTGACGCTATCGACCGAACAACTCGCCCATGCCCAACAGCAGCTGGCGGAACGCGGGTTCGCAGATAAATCCGACGTCCGGCTTCAGGACTATCGCGACGTCGGCGGCACTTACGACCGTGTGGTGTCGATCGAGATGCTGGAAGCCGTCGGTGAGGCCTATTGGCCGACATTCTTCGAGAATTTGCGACAAAGGCTGAACCCGCAGGGCGCGGCCGTCCTCCAGGTGATCACGATCGACCAGAGCCGCTTCGAGAGTTACCGCCGGAGACCGGAATTCATTCAACGCTACATTTTTCCGGGCGGCATGCTGCCGACGACGGGAATTCTCGAACAACAGATTGCGAAGGCGGGATTGCGGCTGGCTTCCTCGGAGTTCTTTGGCGACAGCTATGCGCGCACACTTGCCGAATGGCAC
>CALROE020000606.1:0-3310 GCA_943369715.1 Bradyrhizobium ivorense | reverse complement strand
CTGCTCCACCATCGCATTGATGCGAAAGCCGCGGCTCTTCACCAGCGCGAACTCCGCGGCCACGTAGAAGGCGTTGGCCGCGAGCAGGAAGGCGGCGATCAGCAGATTGACGATCGACTCGGTCATTGCGGTCCTGTGAGGCCGGTGTCAGGCTCGATACGGTCGGCAGAGAATGAAGTGAATCAAGATTTGCGCGCGAGTCTTTCGGCCAGAAATTCGCGAACCCGCGAAGGCTCGACGTCGTTGGCGATCACCGCGCGACCGACCGCCTCGAGCAGGATGAAGGTGAGGCGGCCGCGCTTGACCTTCTTGTCCTGCGCCATCAGCGCCATCATTGCGTCGGCATCGGCGAGGCCCTCCTGGGCAAATCCGGCGATGTCCTGCAAATGGGTCGGCAGACCGACTTCGGCGAGGTGATGCTCGACGCGCGCCGCGGAAGATTCCGGGATCATGCCGAGCCGGGCGGAAAACTCCGCCGCCAGCACCATGCCGACGGCAACGCCTTCGCCATGGAACAGCCGGTCGGAGAAGCCGGTCGCAGCCTCCAGCGCATGTCCGAACGTATGGCCGAGATTAAGCAGCGCGCGCTCGCCGTTTTCGCGTTCGTCCCGCGCCACGATCGCGGCCTTGGCGCGGCAGGAGGTGGCGATGGCATGTTCGCGCGCCGCGCCGCCCTTGAAAATATCGGTGTGATTGGCCTCCAGCCAGGCGAAGAACGCTTCGTCGCCGAGCACGCCGTATTTGGCGACCTCGGCGTAGCCGGAGCGGAACTGGCGCGGTGACAGCGTATCGAGCACCGCGGTGTCGGCGACCACCAGCACCGGCTGGTGAAACGCCCCCAGCAGGTTCTTGCCCTGCGGCGAATTGATCCCGGTCTTGCCGCCGACCGAAGAATCGACCTGCGCCAGAAGCGAGGTCGGCACCTGCACGAAATCGACGCCGCGGCGCAGGATCGCCGCCGCGAAGCCGGCGAGATCGCCGACCACGCCGCCGCCGAGCGCGATCACCAGGTCGTTGCGCTCGATTCTGGCCGCGATCAGCGCCTCCGAAACCTGGGCGAGACCGGCATAGGTTTTGGAGCCCTCGCCCTCGTCGACCACAATCCGCGACGAGGCGATACCGGCCTCCGACAGCGAAGCCTCGGTTTGTTCCAACCAGTGTTTTGCGACCGTGCGGTCGGTCACGATGGCGGTGCGAGCGCCAGGCCGCAATGCGGCAACGCGCTTTCCAAGGGATTGCAGCACGTTGCGGCCGATGACGATGTCATAGGCGCGCTCGCCGAGCGCGACGTCGACGATGACCGAATCGGAATGCTTCAGCGGCGCGGTCATGGTGTGGCACTCAAGGCGTTGGAGGTCTGCCTGGACCCGTCGCCGCATAACCAGGCATGCAAGGCATCGAGACACTCGTCGACGATTCGTTCGTGCGGCACGTCGCGCGACCAGATCGTCAGATCGGCGCGTTGATACATCGGCTCGCGTTCCTCGATCAGGCGCCCGACGGTCGCTGCCGGATCGGCGGTCTGCAGCAGCGGGCGATCGGCGCGGCGCTTGACGCGCTTCATGATGATATCGGCATCGGCCTTGAGCCAGAGCGAGACCGCCTTGTCGCGGATCCGGTTGCGGGTTTCCTCGCGCATGAAGGCGCCGCCGCCGGTGGCGATCACGGCGGGACCGCCCTCGAGCAGCCGCGCGATGACCCTCGCCTCGCCATCGCGGAAATGCGGCTCGCCATGGGTTTCGAAAATATCGGGGATCGACATCCCGGCGGCGGTCTCGATCTCGACATCGGCGTCGAGGAACGGCAAATGCAGCCGCGCC
Source organism: Bradyrhizobium ivorense (assembly GCA_943369715.1). Classification (GTDB taxonomy): domain Bacteria; phylum Pseudomonadota; class Alphaproteobacteria; order Rhizobiales; family Xanthobacteraceae; genus Bradyrhizobium; species Bradyrhizobium ivorense_A. The sequence continues at coordinate 1,490 of CALROE020000606.1, read as the reverse complement.
GACAGCCGGCGTCCGATGGTGGATTTGCCGGCCCCCATCATGCCGACCAGCACGACCGAGCGGGTTCCCAGCGCCGAAATGATTTCGGCCTCCTGGGAGGTGCCGGCGCCGGCAGGTAGGGCTGTCTCGGGCATCAAATCGCTCATTTCGCCGCGGATGGCGGCGTTCCGCGCCACCTATACTACCCCCGCCGATCCCGTTGCCAGAGTCTCTTGCAACGGAGGGGCGAACATGTTGGTAGTCGAGCCCCCGATGATTTCAATGGTTAATTCGCCGCCTGAGGCTCCCTGATGCCCAGCCTGTTCCGCTTCCTGACGGTCGTCGCCATCATCGGCGGAATCATCTATGGCGTGGTGTTCGCGCTGGCCAATTTAGTCAATCCGAAGCCGCGGGAAATGACCGTCACCATTCCCGCTGACAGGTTCCTCAAGAAATAGGCGCTAGGGTGGGCGGATGCGCTCCAAGACCTCAGATGCCAGACTGACCAGCCTGTTCCTCGACATGCTTGCAGCCGAACAGGGCGCCGGCGACAATACGCTGGACGCCTACCGCGGTGACCTGACGGATTTCCAGGGATTCCTGGCCGGCAGCGGCAAGGGCTTTGCCGACGTCGAAACCGAGGCGCTGCGCCACTATCTCGGCGATCTCGATTCCCGCGGCTTCAAGTCCACCACCGTGGCGCGCCGGCTCTCGGCGCTGCGGCATCTGTTTCGTTTCCTGCTCAACGAGCGAATCCGCAGCGACGATCCCGCCGCCATCCTGTCCGGCCCGAAGCGTGGCCGCGGCCTGCCCAAGGTACTGTCGATATCAGACGTGGACCGGATGCTGGCGCGCGCCAAGGGACTCACGCAGGCGCCGGAAAGCTCTGCGCCGCAGCGGCTTCGCGCGCTGCGATTATATTGCCTGCTGGAGGTGCTGTACGCCACCGGCCTGCGGGTATCGGAACTGGTGGCGCTGCCGCGTTCGGCGGCGCAGCGCGATGCCCGCATGATCGTGGTGCGCGGCAAGGGCGACAAGGAACGGCTGGTGCCGCTGAACGAGGCGTCGCGGCAGGCGATGGCGGATTATCTGGCCGCGACGGATGCGCTGAAAACCGAGAAGAAGAAAAACGCCGCCAACTCGAAATGGCTATTCCCCTCATTCGGCGAGAGCGGGCATCTGACCCGGCAGCATTTCGCCCGCGATCTGAAAGAACTCGCGGCGGCAGCCGGGCTGGCGCCGCGGCTGGTCTCGCCCCATGTGCTGCGTCATGCGTTTGCAAGCCATCTGCTGCACAATGGCGCGGACTTGCGCATCGTGCAGACGCTGCTCGGCCATACCGACATCTCGACCACGCAGATCTACACCCATGTGGTGGAGGAGCGGCTGAAGAGCCTGGTGCGCGACCTGCATCCGCTGGCGGAGAAGTAGGGCAACATCGTCCCGGGCGGCGCGCGATTGCCTTTTCCCTCTCGGGGGAAGGTGAAGTCGCCCTGCGCTCTTTTCTAATC
>CALROE020000605.1:0-3313 GCA_943369715.1 Bradyrhizobium ivorense | reverse complement strand
GACGGACCGTACAGATTCGTCCTACGTGTGGGTGTACGGGCCGAATGGCGTCACTTGTTACCCTGCCGGCGATTATCTCGATGCGCCTGGTACTGCGGGTCAATCCGTTGGCTCCCTCATCGCAGATGGTCTGCGCTGCACAGAAGGTGACCGGGATATCGGACGGGATCTGACTAAGCCGACCATAACCTCTCTCAGAGAAGCCATGGAGGAGTTGCGTGTGGCGCGCGGTATGGCGTTCACAGTCCGCGAAGGCAGTCGCAGGAAGCGCTTCTACCGGAAACCAAGCGATAGGCGGTAGAATAGAGGCTGGCCTGTTTTTGTATTGCCAGTCGGCGGGCGGTCCCTCTTCCGCACAGGGGTGTGTCGCGTCGAAAGTCCGGCGTTGAACATGGCCCGTACGGTTGACTGCAGCCAATGCGATGTTGTCGGAGCAAATGCGCCAGCGCTGTTCCGTCAACTCGCTTCACAGGTAAAGGACGTGGCCGGGACCAATCGGCACGCCATCCCGTTATTCCCCCTACCTCGTCAGCTTCTTGTACTTCAGCCGGTGCGGGATGATGGAATCCTGTCCCAGCCTTCGCATCTTGTCCTTTTCGTAATCCTGGAAATTGCCTTCGAACCATTCGACATGGGCGTCGTCTTCGAACGCCAGCATGTGGGTGGCGATGCGGTCGAGGAACCAGCGGTCATGGCTGATGATCACGGCGCAGCCGGCAAAATCCTCCAGCGCCTCTTCCAGCGCGCGCAGCGTGTCGACGTCGAGATCGTTGGTGGGTTCGTCGAGCAGCAGCACGTTGGCGCCGGACTTCAGCATCTTGGCCAGATGCACGCGGTTGCGTTCGCCGCCTGACAGCGAGCCGACCTTCTTCTGCTGGTCGGCGCCCTTGAAGTTGAACGACGAGCAATAGCCGCGCGAATTGACCTCGCGCTTGCCGAGCAGAATGAGTTCATTGCCGCCGGAAATTTCCTCCCACACGCTCTTCTTGCCGTCGAGACTGTCGCGGGACTGGTCGACATAGCCGAGATGCACGCTCTCGCCGATCGTGATGGTGCCCTTGTCCGGCTTCTCCTGGCCGGTGATCATCCGGAACAGCGTGGTCTTGCCGGCGCCGTTGGGGCCGATCACGCCGACGATGCCGCCGGGCGGCAGCTTGAAGGTGAGGTTGTCGATCAGGAGCTTGTCGCCGAACCCCTTGGTCAGGCCCTCGAAATCGACGACGTTCTGACCCAAGCGCTCGGCCACCGGAATGGTGATCTGCGCGGTCTGGGTCTGCTTCTCGCCGGCCTGCTTGAGCAGCTCCTCGTAGCGCTGGTAGCGCGCCTTGGACTTGGCCTGGCGGGCCTTCGGCGAGGATGCGATCCATTCCTGTTCGCGGAGAAGCGTTTTCTGATGGGCGACGTCCTCGCGGCCTTCCTGCGCCATGCGCTTCTGCTTCTGCGACAGCCAGGAGGAGTAGTTGCCCTCGTAGGGAATGCCCTTGCCGCGGTCGAGTTCGAGAATCCAGGACGTGACGTTGTCGAGGAAGTAGCGGTCATGGGTGACGATCAGGATGGCGCCGGGATAGCTGCGCAAATGGCTCTCCAGCCATGACACCGACTCGGCGTCGAGATGGTTGGTCGGCTCGTCGAGCAGCAACAGATCGGGCTGGTCGAGCAGCAGCTTGCAGAGAGCGACGCGGCGGCGCTCGCCGCCGGAAAGCTTTGTCACATCGGCATCGTCGGGCGGGCAGCGCAGCGCGTCCATCGCCTGGTCGACCTTGCTGTCGAGATCCCAGAGGCCGGCGGCCTCGATCTGGTCCTGCAGTTTGGTCATTTCATCGGCGGTTTCCTCGGAATAGTTCATCGCCAACTCGTTGTAGCGATCGAGGATCCCCTTCTGCTTGGCGACGCCCAGCATGACGTTCTCGCGCACCGTCTTGGTGGCGTCGAGCTGCGGCTCCTGCTCGAGGTAGCCGACCCGCGCGCCCTCGGCGACCCAGGCTTCGCCGGTGTATTCCTTGTCGAGGCCGGCCATGATCCGCAGCAGCGTCGATTTGCCGGAGCCGTTGACGCCGAGCACGCCGATCTTGGCGTCGGGGTAGAACGACAGATGGACGTTATCCAGCACCTTGCGGGTGGGGTAGGTCTTCGACAGACCCTGCATGAAATAGACGAACTGACGGGCCATCGCGATCCCTTGAAACCGTGGATTTGGAAACCGTGGATTTTACGGAAATTTGCTGCCGCTGATGTAGCGGGACAGGCCCCAAAGGGCAACCGCGCGGCAACGTTTTCCATCCGTTCACCAGTATCATTACCGAAAGGAGCAATTGAAACCTTCTTTTAATGACTCCCGCCCGAAACTGGCCGCCAGCGCCACAAAAAGCGCTCCGCGCGACAGAAGTCGCCCGGCAAGAACGCAGGTCCGTCATGGCAACCATCACGTCAGAACAGCTCTCAACCCCGGCGAACCGCCGCGACGGACGCAGCCATCGCACCAATCCCCTGGCCGAATTCCGCGATTTCTGCCGCCAGTTCCTGGCCCGGGCGTTCGACCCCTACCGGCCGGAACTGCATTACATGCGCGGTCCCGGCCCGGCCTGCCGCGCCAAGCAGACCGGATCGTCGCAGCGCTAATTCGAGCTGATTTCAACCGGCATTGATACCCAACGTTCTTGCCCAACGTTCTTGTGACCGCGACCGCCGCGGGCGCTTTTCATGCCGCGGGCGCATTTATGGCCGCGGGCGCTTTTCGTGCCGCGGGCGCTTGCGCGTCCCCCGATTGCGCGCGACCATGGCGCTTCCCCGACGGCGGCGTTTCCGCCCTGTCATCATCGCCATGAACGGACCTTTCCATGACGCGGCTGCGCTGTGCAATTCTCGATGACTATCTCAATGTGGCCTTGAAAATCGCGGACTGGTCTGGGGTTTCCGACCGTGTCGACGTCACCGTGTTCGACCGGCCGTTCGCCTCGCAGCAGGCCGCCGCCGATGCGCTGAAGGATTTTGAAATCATCTGCGCGATGCGCGAACGCACCCCGTTTCCGCGCGCGCTGTTCGCGGCGCTGCCCAGGCTGAAACTGTTCATCACCTCGGGCATGCGCAATGCCGCGCTCGATCTGGAGGCGGCGAAAGACCAGGGTATCGTGCTGTGCGGCACGCAATTTTCCCGCGATCCGACCGCGCCGCTGACGATGGGCCTGATCCTGGAACTGACCCGCAATATCGGCCGCGAAAACGCGCGCATGCATGCCGGCGAGCCCTTGCAGAAATTCGCCGGCATCGAGATCGAGGGCAAGACGCTCGGCGTGGTCGGCCTCGGCAAACTGGG
>CALROE020000604.1:0-3318 GCA_943369715.1 Bradyrhizobium ivorense | reverse complement strand
GACGACTCGTTTATCCACGTCCCCTGGTCGGTATCTTGTTGAACGGCACGTCCTTGTCGACCCGGATGTCGCCGGGCAGGCCGAGCACGCGCTCGGCGATGATGTTGCGCATGATCTCGTCGGTGCCGCCCTCGACGCGGGTGCCGGGCGCGCGCAGCAGCATCGCCTGGAATTTCCCCGTGGCTTCGGCATCCTCGGCTCCAACAAGCACGCCGGCGGCGCCCTGCAGGTCGAGCGCGTAAGCAGCGACGTCCTGGATCATCGAACCCGCCACCAGCTTGCCGATCGAATTCTCCGGTCCCGGCCGCTCGCCCTTCGACAGCGCCGAGATCGCGCGCATGCTGGTGTATTTCAGCCCGCTCGCCTTCACCGCCCAGCTCGCGAGCCTGGAACGTACATTGCGGTCCTCAATGGCGGGCCCGCCGTCCAGCATCAGGCTGTTGCAGAACTCGAACAATTCCGGGAAGCCGGTCGAGACCCCGGCGCCGATCGACATCCGCTCGTTCATCAGCGTGGTCAGCGACACGTTCCAGCCGTCATTGACGGCGCCGAGCCGCTGGCTGTCCGGGATTTTCACGTCGGTGAAATAGACCTCGTTGAAGTCGGACGCGCCGTTGGCCTGCTTGATCGGCTTGATCTCGACGCCGGGGCTCTTCATGTCCAGGAAGAACATGGTGAGGCCCTTGTGCTTGGCCACATTGGGATCGGTGCGCGTCAGCAGAATGCCGTAATCCGAGTAATGCGCGCCCGAGGTCCAGATCTTCTGGCCGTTGATGATCCAGTCGTCGCCCTTCTTCTCCGCGCGGGTGCGCAGGCCCGCGACGTCGGATCCGCCGGCCGGTTCCGAAAACAGCTGGCACCAGATCTTTTCGCCTGACGCCAGCGGCGGCAGATATTTCTTCTTCTCCGCCTCGCCGGCAAACGCCATCATGGTCGGGCCGCACATGCCGTGGCCGATGATGAACATGCCGGAGAGTCTGCCGAACGCGCCCTCTTCCTGCTGCCAGATCACCCGCTCGATCGGCGAAGCACCGCGGCCGCCATACTCCTTCGGCCAGTGCAGGCAGGCCCAGCCGGCGTCGGCCTTCTTCCTCTGCCAGGCTTTTGCGACCTCGAGGATGTTGGCGCCTTTCAGGGCAGTTCGGCCGAGCGAGGCCTTTTTCAGTTCGTCCTCATACTGCTTCGGCGCGTTGGCAGCGATCCAAGCCTTGGCCTCGGCGCGGAACGCGGCCTCCTGCGGGGTGTCATCGAAGTTCATGGACGTTGTCCTTGCTCGTCATTCCGGGATGGTCCGAAGGACCAGACCCGGAATCTGGAAGCTATTTATCTGGAGATTCCGGGTTCGCAGCTTCGCTGCGCCCCGGAATGACATTCAGGCCGCATTCCGCTTGCGCATGCGGTCGATCAACTGATCTTCCCAATAGGACAGGCTGCCGAGCCCGAGCGCGGTGGCGTTGGCGCGGCGGTAGTACATGTGGCAGTCGAACTCCCAGGTGAAACCCATACCGCCATGGACCTGGATGTTGTTCTTGGCGCAATGCTGGAACGCCTGCGTGGCGCTGATGCGGGCGGCGGCGGCGGCTTCCGGCAGTTCCGAGGCGTTGGTGGAGAGCGCCCAGGCGCCGTAATAGCAGTTCGAACGCGCCAGCGTCGCCGAGACATACATGTCGGCCAGCATGTGCTTCACCGCCTGGAACGAGCCGATCGGACGGCCGAAGGCGATACGGTCGAGCGCGTAGTCGCGGCCCATTTCCAGCGCGCGATCGGCGCCGCCGACCTGCTCGAACGCCATCAGCACCGCGGCGCGGTCGAGCACCTGGGTGAGAACGCTCCAGCCCTCGCCGGCGGCGCCGAGCGGCTCGGCCTTGCAGTTCTTGAAAGTGAGCTCGGCCTGTCCCCGCGACGGATCGAGGTTGGTCAGGGCCTTGGCTTCGACGCCGCCGGCCTTCAGGTCGACCAGGAACAGCGAGATGTCGCTGTCGCGTCCGGTCGAACCGGTGCGGGCGGCGACCACGGCAAAATCGGCGATGGCGCCGTCGGGCACCGGCTTCTTCACGCCGTTCAGCATGCCGCCGGAGGCCGCGAGCTTGATCGCGTCGGGCGACGGATTGCCCTTGCCCTCGAACAGCGCCAGCGTGCCGATCGCTTCGCCGGAAGCAATCGCCGGGAGCCACTTCTTCTTTTGCGCGGGGCTGCCGGCGAGCAGGATGGCCTCGGCCGCCAGATACACGGTCGACGAAAACGGCACCGGCGCCAGCGCGCGGCCCATTTCCTCCGATATCACGCAGAGTTCGAGATGGCCGGCGCCGGCGCCGCCGAATTCCTCGGGGATCGCGACGCCGAGAAAACCCATCTCGGCAAGGCCCTTCCACAGATCCTTGTCATAGGTGGCATTGCCGTCGAGCACGGCGCGCACCGCCTTGGGCGGGCACTTTTCGGCGAGGAATTTCCGCGCTTCGTCGCGCATCTGCTTTTGTTCGTCGGAGAAATCGAAGTTCATGGTGGATACCTTTGCCTGCTGGTCATTCCGGGGCGCGCGTAGCGCGAACCCGGAATCTCGATGAAAGTAACCTCTGGATTCCGGATCGGCCCGAAGGCGGACCGTCCGGAATGACGACTCGTCTAATTCAAAACAATCACGTCTTCTCCCGGCGGATCGGCATAGAGCCGTTCCACCAGCGCCGCGCGGCGCTCGAGGCCGGCGCGCTGGTTGATGTAACCCTTGTCAGTGAGTTCGTTGCCGTCGATCGAGGGCGGTTCGACCATCAGCATCGCGCGTGCGATCCGCATGCTGCTGGCGCCCGCTGTCGACTTATTGTGGGCCTCCAGCCCGCGCTTCAGGCAAGCCAGCACTTCAGGATGCTTTACCACGTCCTCGTAAGTCGCTTCGGGATCGCCCGTAATCTGACGGCAGGCATGCAGATTGGGCCAGGCCAGCAGTCCGACGAACGGGCGGTCCTGCCCCGCGACCAGCGCGTCCTGTACGACAGGCGTAGCTGCTGCGATGGCGTCGGTGCGCAAGGAACCGACATGAACGAAGGTGCCGGTGGTGAGCTTGAAGTCTTCCACCACGCGGCCGGCGAAGATGATGCCCTGCAGTGGATCGGCGGGATCGACGAACACGCCGGCGTCGCCGATGCAGTAAAAGCCTTCCTCGTCGAACGCCTCCTTGGTGAGATCGGGCCGGCCGAAATAGCCGGGCGTGACGTTGACGCCGCGCAGCCGCAATTCATATTTCGCGCCTGATGGCACCATCTTCAGTTCGACGCCGGGGAACGGCAGCCCGATCAGGCCGACGCGCTCGGTGTTCCAATAGGT
>CALROE020000603.1:0-3324 GCA_943369715.1 Bradyrhizobium ivorense | reverse complement strand
CACAGCCACACCGTATGCGAGGCCTCCCATTCCTGCTCGCGGACATAGAGATGATCGTCGCGCGCCGAGCGCCGCCAGTCGACATTCTGCGCCGGCTCGCCCGAAACGAAGCGGCGGTACTGCCAGAAGCTTTCGCCGGCGCCGGCGCGCCGCCTTCCATGCAGGCCGTGGATCACGTTGGCGGCGATGCGGCGGGCTTCAAGCACGAGCCGGGGCAGCGAGGCGGCGAGCGTTCGGCTTTCGCCATCGGCACGTCGGATTGCTGTTATCTCCTGAGGCGCGTGCCTGGTGTCCGCGGCCATCAACCGATCCGCGTCTTCAATTGCCTGATGACGTCGGGGATGGTGCGGCCTTCGGCGCGGGCGGAGAAAGTCAGCGCCATGCGGTGCTTGAGAATGGGTTCCGCCAGATCGAGCACGTCATCGATCGAGGGCGCGAGGCGGCCGTCGAGCAGGGCGCGGGCGCGCACCGCGAGCATCAGCGACTGGCTGGCGCGGGGACCCGGTCCCCAGGCGATCAGCTTGCCGGTTTCGCCGCCTTCGTCGCCCGGTCGCGCCGAGCGCACCAGCGACAGGATCGCTTCCACGACGGAGTCGCCGACCGGCAGCCGGCGCACCAGCCGCTGCGCGGTGATCAGGATCTCCGAAGTCATCGCGGCCTTGGCCAGCGTCTCGTCGGCGCCGGTGGTTTCGAACAGGATGCGCCGCTCGGCGTCGCGATCCGGATAATCGACGTCGATCTCCATCAGGAAGCGGTCGAGCTGCGCCTCCGGCAGCGGATAGGTGCCTTCCTGCTCCAGCGGATTCTGCGTCGCCAGCACGTGGAACGGCTTCGGCAGATCGTGGCGCGCGCCGGCCACCGTGATGTGCTGCTCCTGCATGGCCTGCAGCAGCGCGGACTGGGTGCGCGGGCTGGCGCGGTTGATCTCGTCGGCCATCAGGAGCTGTGCGAACACAGGGCCCGAGATGAAGCGGAACGAGCGCTTGCCGGAGACGCTCTCGTCCAGCACTTCGGCGCCGAGAATATCCGACGGCATCAAATCGGGCGTGAACTGGATTCGCTTGGCGTCCAGCCCGAGCGTGATCCCCAGGGTTTCCACCAGCTTGGTCTTGGCGAGGCCGGGCACGCCGATCAGCAGCGCGTGACCGCCGGACAGGATCGTCACCAGGGTATTTTCGATCACCCGGTCCTGGCCGAAGATCACGGTGGAAATTGCATCCCTCGCGACACGGATTTGACCGGCGACCTGTTCGGCCGAGCGGACGATCACCTCGTCGAGTTTTTCGACATTGTCTGCGCCAGCCATCTGGTTCTCCTCAGGACCGAATCTTCGGGTCACGTCTCGGGATCATCCAGCCCGCAGCGCCGCTTGCGCCATGATGCCGGCAACCCCATGCTAAACTTATGCGAAGGCCATGTATTCGTTGAATTAAACTATCCCCACCTTATCGGCGTTTCGGGGTATGAACGGCATCACGATGTAGCGACCTGAGCGGTAGTCTATCCCGGCAACTCGCTCGGGATATGTACCGGAAGGTGCATCAACCGTGCCAAATTGAGGCGTCAGAGTCAGGGCAAACAATGGCGAAGCAAGGGCAGACCAGCTCCCAGGGCACTACCCAAGGCCTCGAAGGGCTGACCGCTGCAGCCACGAACGCAGCGAATAGCAGCCCTGCGGCGAAGGGGCTGCCGCCGGTGCATCTGTGGAACCCGCCGTTCTGCGGCGATCTCGACATGCGAATCGCCTCCGATGGCACGTGGTTCTACATGGGGACGCCGATCGGACGGCCGGCGCTGGTCCGGCTGTTTTCGACCATCCTGAAGCGCGAGGACGGCAAGCACTTTCTCGTGACTCCGGTGGAAAAGGTCGGCATTCGCGTCGACGATGCGCCGTTTCTGGCCGTCGAGATGATGAAGGAAACGGATGCCGGGGGCCGGCTCTTGCGCTTCCGCACCAATGTCGACGACTGGGTGCCTTGCGATGCCTCCCACCGCCTGCGATTCGAGGCCGCCGCCGACGGCGGCCTGACGCCCTATCTGCATGTCCGCGCCGATCTGTGGGCGAAGGTGACGCGGGCGCTTTACTACGATCTGGTTGACATGGGCGAGGAGCGGGTGGTCGATGGTATCACGATGTTCGGAATCGAATCCGGCGGCGAATTCTTTGCGATGGCCGATGCGGAGCAGGTGAGGGAAGCGCTTTGAACGAGCCGATGCTGAAGACGGATCCGGCCGCGATCAGCTCCATGGAGTTTTTCGATCGAAGCCGGGCGCGGCTGGGTTTCGACGTGCCGCCGGGCCTGGTCGATCCCAACATCATCCCGAAAAGCGGCGATCACGGCACCGACCGCATGCTGGAGATCATCGCGCGCGAGCAGCCGGTGCGGCCCGCCGCGGTGCTGATCCCGGTGGTGGACCATCCGCAGCCGACCGTGCTCTTGACCCAGCGGGCCGCGCATCTCAACGATCACGCCGGCCAGATTGCCTTTCCCGGCGGCAAGATCGACGTGACCGACGCCTCTCCCCTCGACGCGGCGCTGCGCGAGGCCGAGGAGGAGATCGGGCTCGATCGCAGGTTCGTCGAGCCGCTCGGCTATCTCGATCTGTATGCGACCGGTTTCGGATTTCGCATCATGCCGACGGTGGCGCGGGTGAAGCCGGGCTTCAAGCTGCGCATCAACCAGTCCGAGGTCGACGATGCCTTCGAGGTGCCGCTGGCGTTCCTGATGGATCCGGCCAACCACCAGCTGCACAGCAAGGAATTCCGCGGCATGGAGCGCTCCTATTACGCCATGCCGTTCGCCGAACGTTACATCTGGGGCGCCACCGCGGGTATTCTGCGCGTGATGTACGAACGGATATGTCTGCGATGATCCGTCCGGTCCTGACCGAAGTCGCGATTTTCCTGATCCCGTTCGCGGTCTATGCGGCGTTCTTGTTGGCGACGCGCTCCGGACTGCTGGTGCAATCGTCCTGGCCGATGCATGTCCTCGCCAAGCTGGCGATCGGCGCGCTGCTGCTGGTCGTGGTCAGCTTCCTGCTGCTGGCGGAGTTTTCCGGGGCGCCGCCGGATTCGACCTACATTCCCGCGCATATCGAGAACGGCAGACTCGTTCCCGGAGTTGAAAAATGAGCGGGGTGCGCGTTTTGTCGGACGCGCCCTGGCTCAGATCCGGTCCGACCGCCCGCGTGCTGGAACTGCTCAACGGCAACGGCGAGGAGGCGCGCGTGGTCGGCGGCGCGGTCCGCAACGCGCTGTTGAAACTTCCAATTGCCGATATCGACATCGCGACCACAGCGCTGCCGTCGGAGGTGATCCGCCGC
>CALROE020000602.1:0-3326 GCA_943369715.1 Bradyrhizobium ivorense | reverse complement strand
CAACCGCGTCAGCGCGCTGTCGCTGGCCGCCAGTCGCATCGGCGACGTGGTCGAATTGATCAATACCATCGCCGGACAGACCAATCTGCTGGCGCTGAACGCGACCATCGAAGCGGCGCGCGCCGGCGAGGCCGGTCGCGGCTTTGCCGTGGTGGCGTCGGAAGTGAAGGCGCTCGCAGAGCAGACGGCGAAAGCGACCGGCGAAATCAGCCAGCAGATATCGGGCATTCAGGCCGCCACCCGGGATTCGGTGGGGGCGATCAAGGAGATCGGCAGCACGATCGGCCGCATGTCGGAGATTTCCTCCACCATCGCCTCCTCGGTCGAAGAGCAGGGCGCCGCGACGCAGGAAATATCGCGCAACATCCAGCACGCCGCGGAGGGCACGCAGCAGGTTTCCTCCAACATTGCCGAAGTGCAGCATGGCGCGACCGAGACCGGTTCGGCCTCCGCGCAGGTTCATTCCGCGGCGAAATCGCTGTCGAGCGAAAGCAACCGGCTCAAGCTCGAGGTCGGAAAATTTCTCAACTCGGTCAGGGCCGCCTGACCTCTACCCCATCACCTTGACGAGGTCTCCGATCGACTGAGCGCTCTGGGCTTCCGGGTCGTGCAGCGAAAAGGCCGGGCCACCGTAGAGAAACGAGCACTGGTGGATGATGATGTTTCCATCGTTCACAGTCACCAGGGAATAATCCGGCGCCTCGTGCGTCCCCGGAATGTGGCCCTCGGTTTCGAAGTCGAAGGCGACCTGATGGGTCAGCGCGCGCTGGATATGGAACGGTATCCCGCGCCAGGTGCCGGCGATCGGGCGGTGCAGATGGCCCATGAACATGTAATCGGGTTTTCGCGTGCGGGCGATGATATCCCATTCGGCCTCGCCGTTGGCGAGCTTGATGGTGTCCATGTAGCGCAAGCCGCTGTCGAACGGCGGATGATGCTGGAACAGCAATATCGGCCGGTCGGCCGGCGCGGAGCCGAGCGCTTCTGCCAGAAAACGCAGCCGCGCTTCGCAAAGGACGCCGGCATGGTCAGGTGTCTCTTCGTTCAGCGTGTCCAGCGTGACGACGGTCGCGGCATCGAACAGGTGCACGCCCTGGACGAAGCCATCGGCATCACGGTCGGCCCCGGCGAATTCGCTCCGGAACGCATCGCGCTTGTCGTGGTTCCCCATCATCAGGATGGTGGGGGCGTCGAGGCCGGCCAGCACGCCGGCGAGACTGGCATAGGCCGCCCGTTCGCCCCAATGGGCGAGATCGCCTGATACGATGACGAAGGAGATGTCCGTGTGTGTTGCGTTGATCTTCTCGACGGCGACCGCGAGGCGCTCGGCCGGATCGAGCCCGTAGAGCTTCCGGCCGCGTGGCACGAAATGGGTATCGGTGAGAATGACGAATTTCATCGCTGCATCGTCTCCCGGTCCCACATGGCATAATCCGGCGAGCCCTCGGTCCGGATCGCGCCCTGATAGCCGAACTCCACCATGTGCACGGTGACGTAGTCCGGGCCGACGAACGCCACGCCATAGGATTCCGGCAGATCGGACGCGCTCAGCATCAGCTTCTCCGAAAACAATGGGTAGCTGGCGTGATTGGTACCGCGCAGCGAGGTCGCGGGAACGCCGGCCACCGAACCGCCGAGCGGCAGATGACAATGGCCGAAGAAGATATGCCGGATCTTGTCGCGATGCCGCCCGACGATCTGGCGGAACGCCGAATCGTCCAGCAGCCGGATTTGGTCCATCGGGCCGAGATGGGTCGGCATCGGATTATGATGCATGAACAGCAGGTGCGGACCGTCATGTTCGAACAGCTGCTGCTCGAGCCAGTCCTGCCGCGGCGCGCAATAGCGGCCGGCATGGGTCCGGGGTTCGGTGGTGTCGAGAAACAGGCAGCGACCGGCTGCGGTGTCGTGAAAACCCTGCGCGAAACCGTCGGACTCGGCGTATTCGGGGAATACGCCGAGGAACGCCGCGCGATTGTCGTGATTGCCGATGCAAAGACGAACCGGAAGCGGAAAGCTGTCCAGCCGGCTCCGCAGCCATTGATAGTCCGCCCGGTCGCCCCAATCGGAGAGATCGCCGGTGATCACCATCAGCTCGGCGTCGCTGTGGTCGGCCAGGACGTGCCCGAGCGCGCGCTCGAAATTATGGCGGGGATCGCGGCCGCCGATGGTGTTTCCAGGCGCAGTCAGATGGATGTCGCTCATATGGATGAGTTTCACGGTGAACCTCGTTTGGTAAGAGTAGCGGGGCGCCGTGGCGCCCCGCTGGGTTGGGTAAGCCGAGCGCGATGCCCGGAATTCTGAAATCAGCGCGCCGAGCCGACCGATTTCGGCAGCAGCTTCTGCACGTCGGAGGCCATGTCAGCGAGAACAGCATCGGGCTCCTTGGTTCGCGTTCCCGAAATGATCGTGTTGAGATGATCCTTGATGACGTCGGTAATCTTCAGGCCGTTGTCACCGGGAAACGCGTACCACTTGGTCAACAGCGGCAGCTGCTTGACCGCGGTGTAGTTGTTCGGGTTCTTGACGTAGAAGTCCTTCAGGTAGACCTCGTTGGTGACCTTGTTGGGAGGCATATAACCGGTGGTTTCGGCCATGATCGCCGCGCCCTTCGGACCGGTCCAGAATTTGACGACTTCCCAGGAGGCGTCGCGCTTCGCCTTGTCCTTGGCGAGGATCATCACGACGTTGCCGCCCGCGGGCAGCCGGCCCTTGCTGGCGACGACATCGGGGAAGGTGTGGGTCTTCAGCGTGAACTTGTCGCCGACCATCTGCGTCACCTTGTTCAGATCCGAGGTCGAGGTGACGTGGATGCCGGTCTTGCCGGCGGCGAATGCCGCACGCATCGCCGGCTGATCGAGGTTGGGCATGCCGCCATCGCTGACGAGGCGTGCCAGCGTCCGGATCGCGAACTGGCCTTCCGGTCCGTCGAACGCCACCTTGGTCTCGTCGGCGTTCAGCATCGTGCCGCCGCGCGCGAATACCGGCGCCTGCCAGAGCCAGTTGCCGGTGATGTCCCAGGCGTAAGTGATGCCGTTGACGTCGGGCGAACTGGCCTTGATCTTCCTGGCGAGATCGATAATGCCGTCCCACGTCACCGGCAGCTTTTCCGGATCGGCGCCGGCCTTCTTGGCGAGGTCGAGGTTGACGTAAACGATCGGCAGCGAGATCGCGAACGGCAGCGCGTAAACCTTGCCGCTGGAAGTGCCGATATCGAACATCGCCTGGTGGAAGCCCTGCTTGTCGAAATCCTTTTCCGCGGCGATGTAGCCATCGAGCGGCGCCGGGATGTTCTTGTCGACCAGGACGCGGATGCGGTTGAGGCC
>CALROE020000601.1:0-3330 GCA_943369715.1 Bradyrhizobium ivorense | reverse complement strand
AGGTGCCGCTGGCCGCCGGACGGGCAACGTTGCTGGCAGTGAAATAGACGGTCTCTCCAACGGTGAATTTGTGCTTCAACGCCCTCTCCATCACACAAAAACGTCGGCCATGCCCACGGTCCCGCTGGCTTCGGCCGACTGAATACCCTGTGGCAAGATAGCACAGGGCCGGCCGAATTAACCAGCCACATCGGGCTATGGCAATGCGCATATTTTTCAGGTTTTTCAGGAGGATAGTTGCCAATTTGCCGGGTCTGGACTAATCTGCGCGACCGCCTGCCGAAGCCGCTTTGGTACGGCCCCGACCGCGCCCGGGAACCAGCCATGCCCGGCGGGTGCATCCGTTTCGAAATCCGCAACCTCACACCGTCTCGAATTTCTCGATCACGAGGGTTTCGGCGAGGCCTGCGCGGGTCCATTCCGCGAAGGCAGGCAATGCCATCATCGTCTCCATATAGGCCGCGGCCTGCGGCGCGACCGGGATCGCATAGGTGCGAAACCGGTGCACCACCGGCGCAAACATCGAGTCCGCGGCGCCGAAGGCCCCGAACAGGAAAGGTCCCAGCTTTCCGTAGCGCTCGCGGCACTCGATCCAGATTTCCTGAATACGCGCGACGTTGGCGCGGGCGTCGACGGACAGCTCGATGGCGCGGACCGGACGATGCAGGTTCATGCCGCATTCGTTGCGCAGCGCCATGAAACCCGAATGCATCTCCGCCGAAATCGAGCGCGCATGCGCGCGGCGCGCGCGATCTTCCGGCCACAGCCCGGCTTCCGGAAACCGTTCGGCCAGATATTCGATGATGGCCAGCGAATCCCAGATCGTGATGTCGCCGTCGATCAGCGCCGGCACCTTGCCCGCGCGCGAGAAACTCAGGAGCCGGTCCTTGTCGGCCGCATTGTCGGTGTAGAGCGGAATGAAAATCTCTTCGAACGGGATGTTGTTGGCACGCAGTGCCAGCCACGGCCGCATCGACCACGACGAATAATTCTTGTTGCCGATCACGAGCTTCAAAGTCATCTCAAGGGAATCCTGTTGTCGCCCCTCACCCTGCCACAGCGCTGTGGAACGGTTCAACCGGCGGATCCGCCATCGTGCCGGTTGCCGCGATGGACCATGCGTGGCAGCCTTCGCTGGCCCCGGAGGACGAGACATGACGGCTTATTGGGTCGATATTCTGGCGGTCGGCTTCTTCATCCTGGAATGGACGGTCTATGCCCTGACGCTGGAGCACACCGCCTACGGACGCGACAGCCTGTCGGCCCGCATGAACGTCTATCGCGAAGTGTGGGTCCGGCGCATGCTCGACCGCGACGCCCGCATGGTCGACATGCAGATCATGGGCGCGCTGCAGAACGGCACGGCATTCTTCGCCTCCACCAGCCTGATCGCGATCGGCGGCGGACTGGCGCTGCTGCGGGCGACCAACGAGGCGCTGGCCGTGCTCGGCGCCCTGCCGATCGACCTCACGCCGTCGCCGGCGCTGTGGGAGATCAAATGCGTCGGGCTGATCCTGATCTTCATCTACGCGTTCTTCAAATTCGCCTGGTCGTACCGGCTGTTCAACTATGTCTCGATCCTGCTCGGCGCGATGCCGCCGGTGGAGCAGCGCGACACGGCGGAAGCGGAAGCCCATGTGATCCGCACCACGAGATTGTTCGAGGCCGCGGGCCGGCATTTCAACCGCGGCCAGCGCGCGTTCTTCTTTGCACTCGGCTATCTCGGCTGGTTCGTCAGCCCCTGGGTGCTGTTCGTCACCACCGCGGCGGTGGTGATCGTCACCTGGCGCCGGCAATTCGCCTCCAACGCCTGGCGGGCGATGGGGAGCTAGCCGGCGAAATCCTGCGGCGTGAAGCTGAGATCGAGCACTTTCCATTCGCCGTACCGGTCCGACGGCAACATCGCGTAAGGCTGACAGGCTTGCAGCGCACCGATCGCGCCTTGCATCAGGGCCGGCCCCTTGGGCGACGCGCTGGCCTCGATCAGGATCGGCTCCGCCGCGAGCCTGGCTTCGGGCGTCATGAAGACCCGCAACTTGATCTTGAGCTTGTCGGTCCCTGCGATCGATGGCGGCAATTTCAAACATGTCCTGAGATGACGCCGAAACTCCGCGACCAGGCTGGACGCGATGTCCGCCGATGTCGATGCGGGACCATCGAACGGTTCGCCCGGCCGGTCGCCTGATCTCGCGGGCGGCAGATCCGGGGACATGGCCGGGGGCAGCCCAAGCATCACATTGTACTTGATCGACAGATCAGGCTGGGGAGCAACGTAGGCGGGCGGCGGCGGCGATGACGGCTGCGCCGCCGCCGTTTGGCCGACGGGAGGCGGCGGAGGCGTCGCCTTCTGTGTTGCCGCCTGCGGGGCGGCGGCCGGCGCCGGGGTGGCTGCCGGTGAACTCGAAGGCGCAAGTGGCGTGATCAGGTCGAAAGCAGGCTTGGCCTCGGGTGCCACGACAGGCTCCGGCTTCTTCTCCGCGACTTCTTCCGGCGTCACGATATTGACCGCGACGGTGTCGGCGGTCGCCGAACCGAACGGATGCACCTCGCTGAACAGCAGCACCAGCATCAGCACCGACAGATGCGCAATCGCCGATGCCGCAATGCCTGCGCGTATGGCCTGACCTGGTTCCACCTGATTGGATCAACCTGTCGATTAGCCCAAGCGAACTTCTCGCGCGCCAGAATAACGATTGCCGCAACCGCCTCAATCCCATTTCGGCGCGAAGGCGTAATCGGTCAGCCGGCCGTTGGCGCTGCCCATCGCGGAGATCTCGCCCATTTCCACGTCGGACAGCTCGAAGTCGAAGATCTCGATATTTTCCGACAATCGCTCGATTTTCGAGGTCCGCGGGATCGCGGCGACATTCTGCTGCACCAGCCAGCGCAGGCAAATCTGCGCAACGGTCTTGCCATGCGCCTGCCCGATCCTCGTCAGGGTCTCATCGCCCCTGATGCGGCCCCTGGCGACCGGACTATAGGCGACGACGGCCATGCCGTGACGCGCACAGGCTTCCTTCACCTTGGTCTGGTCGAGATAGGGGTGATATTCGACCTGATTGCAGACCAGGGGCTCCGGGCATGCGGCAACGGCCTCGTCGATCAAGGCGACGGTGAAGTTCGAGACGCCGATATGCCTGGCCATGCCGAGCTTCTTGACATGCGCCAGCGCGCCCAGCGTCTCCGACAGCGGCACCTGCGGATTGGGCCAGTGCAGCAGCAACAGGTCGACCTCGAACAGCCGCAGTTTCGTCAGGCTCTCCTTGGTCGACCGTTCCAGATCGTTCGGCCCAAAATGGGTGGTCCAGACCTTGGTGGTCACGAACACGT
>CALROE020000600.1:0-3344 GCA_943369715.1 Bradyrhizobium ivorense | reverse complement strand
AGGACCAGACCCGGAATCTCGAGATTCCGGGTTCATCGCTGCGCGATGCCCCGGAATGACGATATTCGGTAGCGCCAACTACTTCCCCAAAATCAGTTCCTCGACGTCGCGCAACTGTTCCTTGCCGAAGAACATTTCCTTGCCGACGAAGAAGGTCGGCGAGCCGAACGCGCCGCGTTCGACCGCGCTTTGCGTGTTCTCGATCAGCTTCGCCTTGACGTCGGCCTCCTGCGCGCGCGCGAACAGTTTCGGTGCGTCGAGGCCGGAAGCCGCAAGAGCCTTCATCGCCACTTCGGGGTCGTCCATCTTCTTTGGCTCGACCCACATATGATGGAACGCGGCGTCGACGTATTGTTCGAACACGCCCTCGAACTGCGCGGCGACGGCGGCGCGCATCAAATTGAGGGTGTTGACCGGAAAGAACGGGTTCCAGACATAGGGCTTGACCTGAAACCGCCTGACGAATCGTTCCGTCTCCAGCTTGTTGAATTCGGGCTTGTTCCTGACGCCGGCAAGGGTTTCGCCCGGCGATCGGTTGTTGGTGGCCTTGAAGATGCCGCCGAGCAGGATCGGCACATATTCGAATTTCACGCCGATGCGCGCTTCGATCGCCGGGATCGCCTCGTGGCTGAGGAACGCATTGGGGCTGCCGAAATCAAACAGGAACTGCGGGGCGGTTGGACTCAAAGCGGCGGTCTCCCTGATGCGACGGTTCTTATATGATCCTTGTCATTTCAACAGCCTAGCGGTTCGCCCGGGCGGGATCAACCGGAGGCGCCCGGCTGCGCCGCGCGACGGAATGCGCGCTCCGCCAGCCCCGATGTGTGGGCGCGGATGTCGGCAGGCCATTCGGCGATCCGCTGTTCGAACCGGATGGCGTCGCCGGCAAACAGCGCGCGGATGGCTTCCTCGTAATGCGGTCTGTTGCCCGAGGTGACCGACATGAAACGATAGGCTGCTTCCTGGGCCTGACGGATGCGGTCCTTGTCTTCACCGCTCCGGCTTGCCTGCTCGACCAGTTTGCGGATCGCGACCGAGGCGCCGCCGGGCTGCCTGGCCAGCCATTCCCAGTGCCGTGGCAGCAGCGTCACTTCGCGCGCGACCACGCCCAGTTTCGGCCGGCCGGGACCGCGCGGGCCGGACGCTGCGGCGGCTGCCGCGGGGATCGGCGCCTGAGCATCGACCGGCAGCCGGGCCAGAACATCCGCCATGGAGCCGCGGAAATCGATCTCGATGGTCGCGCTGGTGTGGCCGTCGAAAACAATGATCGAGGCATCCTTGGCGCGGTCGAGCGTCTCCTTTGCCGCGCGGACGACCTCGCGCAGATCGCCGGAAGCGATGCGCCGGTCGCCCTCAAAGGCGACGCAAGCCGGATCAGGCCCCGGATTCATGACACACCTTTCAATTCTCTGATTGGGTTATTACCCGGGTAATATAGCGGCGTCAATAATGCCCGGGTAATGCAGTCTGTTTGGGTACCTCGACTTTCCGGCGTGCGGCTGGCACCACCATGCGCCGCCGCTACTGTCGCGCCACGCCACGCCCCTTGGGAGACGCCATGCTCACCGTCCATCACCTCAACAATTCCCGCTCCCAGCGCGTGCTGTGGCTGCTGGAGGAACTCGGCGTTCCCTACGAGATCGTCCGTTACCAGCGTCAGCCGGACATGCGGGCGCCGGCGGAACTGCGCGCGGTGCATCCGCTCGGCAAATCGCCGGTCATTACCGACAACGGCAACACGGTCGCTGAGTCCGGTGCGATTGCCGAATACCTCATCGAGACCTATGGCGAGGGACGCCTGATTCCACCGGCCAAAACGCCGGAGCGGCTGCGCTATAGCTATTGGCTGCATTACGCCGAGGGATCGGCGATGTCGCCGCTGCTGCTGAAACTGCTGTTCACGCTGATGCCGAAGCGCGCGCCGGCGCTGCTGCGTCCGCTGGTGCGCAAGGTCTGCAATCAGGCGCTGACCGCACTGGTCAATCCACAGATCAAGCAGCACATGGCCTGGTGGGAGAGCGAGCTCGGGAAAAGCGAGTGGTTCGCCGGCAATGAATTTTCCGCCGCCGACATCCAGATGAGTTTTCCGCTGGAGGCCGCCGCTGCGCGCGGCGGGCTCGAGCAAGGCCACCCCAGGGCCATGGCGTTTCTCGATCGCATTCACGCCCGCCCGGCCTACAAGCGGGCGCTGGAAAAGGGCGGGCCGTACACGGTCGGACGGTGATGGCTCGCCGCCGTCTGGCTCTCCAGGCAGCATTCGTTCTTCTCTCAAGCCATTGTTTCATATATCTAAAATAATATTACCCGGATTAAATTGACGGCCAGCGGGGCGCCTGCTATCTCCACCGCCAACGGGCAGACTTTCCCCGAGGGCCGTCATGAAGAGCGAAGACAAGAAGGCGGCCATCACCGCTTACAAGGAGCGGAAAACCGTCGCGGGTATCTATGTCGTCCGCTGTGGCGGCTCCGGCCAGGCCTGGGTCGGCCAGACGCCCAATCTCGACACCATCCAAAACCGGATCTGGTTTGGCCTGCGAATGGGCAGCCATGCCAACCGCGATCTGCAGGGAGCATGGACCACGCACGGCGGCGAGACCTTCACCTTCGAGGCGCTCGAACGGCTGAAGGACGAGGAACTCGCCTACGTCAGGGACACGCTGCTGAGAGAGCGCGCGGCGCATTGGCGCTCGACGCTGAACGGGTTGGCGATCTAGCAGCGGAATGCTTATCTCGTCCCGCTTGCGGGACGAGATAGAAGCATTACGCCGCGCGGATCTTGTCGAGGAAGCCGTTCACATTGGCGCGGAGCATGTCGGCCTGACGGCTGAGATCGTCGGCCGCGGTCAGCACCTCGCCGGCCGCGGTGCCGGTTTCCTGCGCGGCCTCGTTCACCCCGGCGATATTGACAGCCACGCCACTGGTGCCTTGCGCCACCAGCTGGATGTTGTTGGAAATGTCCCGTGTCGCGGCGCCCTGCTGCTCGACTGCCGCGGCAATCGCCGACGCGATTTCGTTCATCTTGCGGATGGTGCCGCCAATCGCCTTGATCGCCTCCACCGCGTTGCCGGTCTCGCCCTGAATGGCGGCGATCTGCGTCGAGATATCCTCGGTCGCCTTGGCGGTTTGAGTGGCCAGCGCCTTGACCTCGCTCGCCACCACCGCAAAGCCCCGGCCGGCTTCTCCGGCCCGCGCGGCTTCGATGGTCGCGTTGAGCGCCAGCAGGTTGGTCTGCGAGGCGATGTTCTGAATCAGCGCGACCACGTCGCCGATCTTCTGCGCGGTGTCCGCCAGCCCCTGGATGGTGGCGTTGGTGCGTTCCGCCTCGACCACAGCGGTAGAGGCGA
>CALROE020000599.1:0-3346 GCA_943369715.1 Bradyrhizobium ivorense | reverse complement strand
CTCGGTGTGCAGGAAAAATCCGGCTTCGTACCGAACGTGTTCTTGACGCTGGCGTACCGGCCCGACGAATTCCGCGCCTTCTTCGCCTATCACGACGCGCTGATGGAGAAGGACAGTGGCCTCTCCAAGGCCGAGCGCGAGATGATCGTGGTGGCGACGTCGAGCGCCAACCAGTGCCATTATTGCGTGATCGCGCATGGCGCGATCCTGCGGATTCGCGCCAAGAACCCGCAGATCGCCGACCAGATCGCGGTCAACTACCGCAAGGCCGACATCACGCCGCGCCAGCGCGCCATGCTCGACTTCGCGATGAAGGTGAGCGCCGAGGCGAACAAGGTTTCAGAGGCGGATTTTGCCGCGGTCGCGGGCCATGGCTTCAGCAACGACGACATCTGGGATATCGCGGCGATCGCCGCGTTCTTTGCACTGTCGAACCGGATGGCGAACGTCACCGCGATGCGCCCGAACGACGAGTTCTATCTGATGGGACGGCTGCCGAAATAATGCTCCTCGCTGCAACATGATGCGAAAGTGAACCTCGACTTGCTGGACTGGTCCGAGATCGTGCTGCGTCTTGGCGTCGCCACGCTGGCCGGCGGCCTGATCGGACTTGACCGCGATCTGCACGGCAAGCCGATCGGCCTGAAGACGCTTGGCCTGGTCGGCCTTGCCACCGCCATGGTGGTGATGCTGGCGCTGCCTGCCGGCGACACCGCCGGAATTTCAGACGCCACCAGCCGGGTGATCCAGGGCGTCCTCACCGGCATCGGCTTTCTCGGCGCCGGGGTCATCGTGCGCGGCGAGCACCGTTTCCGGGTGCATGGGCTCACCAGTGCCGCCTGCACCTGGCTCACCGCCTGTGCCGGCATCGCCTGTGGCGTCGGGCAGTGGCGCATCGTGATCGCGGGGTTGGCCATCGCCGCGCTGCTTCTGTTGCTGGGCCGCCCGCTGGAGCGCTGGCTGCATCGCACGCTCGGCGGCAAGGACGTATCAGGGCAAAGATCTCCCCCTGCCGCGCCGCAAGATGCGCCGCCGCCCTGATGGCCCTCCGACGAGGCCGGCGGGCGATCCGCGGCGGGTTCCACCGGCATGCCGCATCCGTGCCTTGTGAAATCTTCCGCCAACATTTTCTGTGAGAGCAATCGCGGGCGTGCTAAATGGGGTCAGCCCTTCCCGGAGCTGGCAGCAGTGAAAACCCAGCAGCCCATGAAATCGGATGACGAGCATCGCGTGCTCAAATTCCGGCCGCGCACCCTGGCGCATCCGCCGGGCCTGCGGAGGGAGCCGGACCAGGAGCAGCCTGCGGATCTCTCACGCTTCGAGCGAGCCCCCGAGGAACCCGACGAATTCCGCCATCGCATGCTGGCGAACGTCGCGGCCCTTGCCTTTACCGTCGCACTGACGGCGATCGGAATATGGCTGGCGATGAGCATCGCCGACCTGCGCAAGACCCAGGATTGCGTGCTGATGGGACGGCGCGACTGCGCCCAGATCTCGGCACCGCGCAGCTAGGGCAAGATGGCTTTTTCATTGAATCGGTCGTCTGCGGATTCGATTTACCTCTCCCCAGCGGGGAGAGGTCGATTTGCGCAGCAAATCGGGTGAGGGGGTGCCGCCCTAACGAGAGACCGTAACCCCTCACCCGGCGCTGCGCGCCGACCTCTCCCGAAGGGAGAGGTGAATTCCGGTGCTGCTCCACTCCACCTAACCGCACCATGCGGCTGACATTTCAGGCAAATCCGGCCGTTTTGCCCGTGAATCCGGTCCCCTCCCGACCCGCCTCCATTGAACTCAGAGCCTCGCTCCGTTATACGGGCACTCAACTCCGGCTGAGGGCTGAGGCATTCCGGAGCGCCGCGCCCCGATCCCGTGCCGCCATCGGATTTATCTCCAATATATCAAAGGCTTAATGATGTCTTCTACATTCGATCAGATCGCCACGATTATCGCCGAAACCTGCGACATCCCGCGCGACACGATCACGCCGGAGAGCCACGCCATCGACGATCTGGGCATCGACAGCCTCGATTTTCTCGACATCGCGTTTGCCATCGACAAGGCGTTCGGGATCAAGATGCCGCTCGAGAAGTGGACCCAGGAGGTCAACGACGGCAAGGCGACCACCGAGCAGTATTTCGTGCTGAAGAACCTCGCCGCCCGCATCGACGAACTGGTCGCGGCCAAGAGCGCGGGCGCTTAATCGCCCGCCATGCAACTTGATTATTTCAGGCTGATTGACCGCATCGTCGCGCTCGACCTCGAGGCCAGGACGATCATCGTCGAGGCCCAGGTTCCGCAAGCGCACACCATCTTCGAGGGGCACTTCCCGGGCTTCCCGATCATGCCCGGCGTGTTGCTGACGGAGGCGATGGCGCAGAGTTCCGGCTGGCTGCTGCTCGGCGTGACCAGGTTCGAGCGCATGCCGTTCCTGGCGATGGTGAAGGAAGCCAAGATGCGGGGTTTCGTCAGTCCCGGCCAGCTGTTGACGATCGAAGCGAAGATCGAGCACGAAGGCTCGGGCTTTGCCGTCACCTCGGCCAAGGCGCGGGTCGGCACCGAACTGAAGTGCAGCGCCACCCTCACCTTCCGCCAGATCCCCTTCCCCGATCCGTCCCTGCGCGTCCATATGGACGCGGTGGCCAACGAGATCGGCTTTCCGATGCAGGCCATGACGCCATGAACGAGCCGAAGGAAGCCTGGATCACCGGTATCGGTATCATCTCGTCGCTCGGCGAAGGGCTGGACGCGCATTGGGACGCGCTCCATGCGCGTCGCATCAACGTCGATGAAAAGCGCTTTGCGCCCTACATCGTCCACCCGCTGGCGCCGGTCAGCTTCGACGCGCAGATCCCGAAAAAGGGAGATCAGCGCCAGATGGAAGCCTGGCAGCGCATCGGCACCTATGCCGCCGGGCTCGCGCTGGATTCCGCCGGCGTCAAAGGCAACCAGGAAATCCTCGGCCGGATGGACATGATCGTCGCGGCCGGCGGCGGCGAGCG
This sequence comes from Bradyrhizobium ivorense, assembly GCA_943369715.1. Taxonomy (GTDB): domain Bacteria; phylum Pseudomonadota; class Alphaproteobacteria; order Rhizobiales; family Xanthobacteraceae; genus Bradyrhizobium; species Bradyrhizobium ivorense_A. Next base: position 347 of record CALROE020000599.1, on the reverse strand, counting down.
CGACGTGCCGGTCGACCTCGCCATTCTGAATGCCTACATAAAAAGCAATGCCAGTCCCGCCTTTCTCAATGAAAGGCTGATGAATGATTTGCGCCCGACGCTTTTCCTGACCCAGCTCTCCAACCTGCTCGCCGGCAACATCGCCATCGTTCACGGGGTTTCCGGTACCTCGCGCACGTTCATGGGCGAGGAAGCGGCGAGCATCGACGCGGCGCGGATTGCGCTGGCGCGAATACAATCCGGCCAAAGCGACATCACCCTGGTCGGCGCCGCCCATAATGGCGAGCGGACGGATCTGCTGATCCTCTATGAATTCGACGACTTCAATCTCAAGGACAAGTTCGACC
>CALROE020000598.1:0-3348 GCA_943369715.1 Bradyrhizobium ivorense | reverse complement strand
CGCCATCGTCAACAGCGTCGCCGGACTGACCTGGGACTTCACGATCAAGCAGTTTCCGACGCCGTTCGGATCCTCGCCGTTCCTCGGCAGTCAGCTGATCTCGACCCATCAGGCCGGCATGATCGGCGTCACGGTGGGATTGCTGATCCTGCTCTATCTGTTCTTCCAGTTCACGCGGATCGGCCTTGCCATGCGCGCGGCCGCATCGTTGCCGGAATCGGCACGGCTGGTCGGCATCAACACCTCATGGATGATCGCGCTTGGCTGGGGCATGGCCTCCGCGATCGGCGCGATCGCCGGCATCCTGATCGCACCTGTCGTGTTCCTGGAACCGAACATGATGGGCGGCGTGCTGATCTACGGGTTCGCCGCCGCCGTGCTCGGCGGCCTGACCAGTCCGCTCGGCGCTGTCGTCGGCGGCTTCCTGGTCGGCGTGTTCGAGAATCTTGCCGGGACCTACATTCCCGGCGTCGGCAATGAACTGAAATTGCCGATCGCGCTGGCGCTTATCATCACCGTATTGGTCCTCAAACCGGCTGGCCTGTTTGGTCGTCCCATCGTGAAGCGAGTTTGATCATGAGCGCAATTGAGGAAACCGCGAACGAGGCACCGGCGGTCGAGGCCGTTCCCAAGAAAGCCATGACCCTCGGGCTCGGCGCGTCACTGGTGATGCTGGCATTGCTGATCATCGGGCCGATGTTCGTGAAGAACTTCATCGTGTTCCAGCTCACGATGCTGCTGATCTATGCGCTTGCGGTGCTGGCGCTGAACATCCTGACCGGCGGCAGCGGCCAGTTCTCGCTGGGCCAGAGCGCGTTCTACGCGGTCGGCGCCTACACGTCCGCCATTCTGATGGAGCATTTTGGCGTGAATTACGCGCTGACATTGCCCGTTGCCGGCCTGATCTGCTTCGGCTTCGGGTATCTGTTCGGCCAGCCGGCGTTGCGCCTGAGCGGCATCTATCTGGCGCTGGCGACCTTCGCGCTGGCGGTGGCGATGCCGCAATTGCTGAAGCTCGGCGTGTTCGAGCACTGGACCGGCGGCGTGCAGGGCCTGGTGGTGACCAAGCCCGACGCACCGTTCGGCCTGCCGATCTCGCAGGACAGGTGGCTGTATTATTTCACGCTCACGGTCGCAATCGGGATCTACATCGCCTCGGTCAACCTGCTGAAGTCGCGCTCCGGCCGCGCCTTCATGGCGATCCGAGACAATGAGATCGCGGCGTCCGCCATGGGCGTCGACGTCGCGCTGTACAAGACGCTGGCATTCGGCGTCAGCGCCGGGATCACCGGCGTTGCCGGCGGCCTCGGCGCGATCGCGGTGCAGTTCGTGGCGCCCGACGGCTACACCATCACGCTGGCGATCTCGCTGTTTCTCGGCATGGTGGTCGGCGGCGTCGGCTGGCTGCCGGGATCGATCGTCGGTTCCGCCTTCATCATCTTCGTGCCTAATATCGCCGAGGGAATTTCAAAGGGTCTCTCCGGCGCGGTGTTCGGCGTGCTGCTGTTCCTCGTGATCTTCCTGGTGCCGCACGGCGCACGGCAGGTCGCCATGGTTGCGCAGCACATGCTCGGCAAACTCAGGAAGAGTTAACGAGCGTATTCCACAATGCGGAATACGCTCCGAACCTTTTCGCTCAAATAAAAGCCCCCTGCGACGCCGTCGCAGGGGGCTTTTTCTTGATGGGACCCTGCGAAAGGTATTGAATGCGGGCAGGCGCCGAAACGAGCGCCCACTACAAAAAACGACACAACTCACACCGAGATCAGGGAGATCTAGATGCCTTTCAACCAGCTGCGATTGGGAGCCTTTTCGGCTGCCGTCGCGATGCTCGCCGCAACCAGCAGCGGCGCGCTCGCGCAGAAAAAATACGATACCGGCGCCACCGATACCGAGATCAAGATCGGCAACATCATGCCCTACAGCGGACCCGCTTCCGCCTACGGCGTGATCGGCAAGACCGAGGAAGCCTACTTCAAGAAGATCAATGCCGAGGGCGGCATCAACGGCCGCAAGATCAACTTCGTCAGCTATGACGACGCCTACAGCCCGCCGAAAACCGTCGAGCAGGCGCGCAAGCTGGTCGAGAGCGACGAAGTACTTTTCGTTTTCAATCCGCTCGGCACGCCGCCGAACTCGGCGATCCAGAAGTACCTGAATTCGAAGAAGGTGCCGCAACTGTTCGTCGCCACCGGCGCCACCAAGTGGAACGACCCGAAGGACTTCCCCTGGACCATGGGCTGGCAGCCCAACTACCAGAGCGAAACCCAGATCTACGCGAAGTACATCCTGAAGGAGAAGCCGAACGCCAAGATCGGCGTGCTTTACCAGAACGACGACTACGGCAAGGACTACCTGAAGGGCCTGAAGGACGGGCTCGGCGCCAAGGTCTCGATGATCGTGATGGAGGAAAGCTACGAAGTCTCGCAACCGACCATCGACTCCCACATCGTCAAGCTCAAATCGTCGGGCGCCGACGTGTTCATCAACATCACCACGCCGAAATTCGCGGCGCAGGCGATCAAGAAGAACATGGAAATCGGCTGGAAGCCGCTGCACTTTCTCAACAACGTCTCCGCCTCGATCGGCAGCGTGATCAAGCCGGCCGGTTTCGAGAACAGCCAGGACATCATCTCATCCGCCTACCTGAAGGACACGTCCGATCCGCAGTGGAAGAACGACGCCGGCATGAAGGCGTTCGACGAGTTCCTCACCAAATACTTCCCCGAAGGCAACCGGATCGACGGCTCGGTTATGTACGGCTACACCGTCGCACAGGGCATCGTTCATGTGCTGAAACAGTGCGGCGACGATTTGACGCGCGCGAACGTCATGAAGCAGGCCGCCAGCATCAAGAACCTCGAACTCGGCGGCCTGTTGCCCGGCATCAAGGTCAACACCAGCCCCACCGACTTCGCTCCGATCTCGCAGGTGCAGTTGATCCGTTTCAAGGGTGAAACCTGGGAACGGTTCGGTGAAATCCTGAGCAGCGACGCCACCAACTGAGGCAGCTTCGGGATTTGCCCGACTGCCCATAAAGACGACGGAACCTGCCCCCGCGCCAACCTGCGCGGGGGCTTTTTCTTGAAGGCCCCTGCGTGCCATGCCATAAGTCGCGCACAACATTAAGAAAATGGGAGAGAATTGGAATGCCTTCAATAACCAAGAAACTTGCTATTGCCTCGGCCGCGTTCGCGATGTTTGCGGCAACCAGCAGCGGAGCGCTCGCGCAAAAGAAGTACGACACCGGTGCCAGCGATACCGAGATCAAGATCGGCAACATCATGCCCTACAGCGGCCCCGCTTCCGCCTACGGCGTGATCGGCAAGACCGAGGAAGCCTACTTCA
>CALROE020000597.1:0-3353 GCA_943369715.1 Bradyrhizobium ivorense | reverse complement strand
TTGCGCACTAGGCGGGGATGACGACCGGCGTGTCGGCGGACACTTAAGCAACCCACCTCCTGTCACAATGCTATGATATCCGCCTGCGCATCATCAGAGAGAACCGCCCATGCCGGCCCGCCCTCGCTCCGCCCTGCTGTCCGCGCTGTTGTGCGTCGTCCTCATCGTCCCCGCCGCGGCGCAAGGCCTGCCGCGCGAGGCGCAGATCGGTCCCCGGCCGTTCTACCTCGTCGACAAGATGAAGGACGGACCGCTGAAGCAGAAGCTTCAGCAATGCACCGGGCCGTTTCACAAGACCGATTTTTCCATCGGCCATCGCGGTGCCGCGCTGCAATTCCCCGAGCACACCAGGGAGTCCTACCAGGCGGCGGCGCGGATGGGCGCCGGCGTGATCGAATGCGACGTGACGTTTACAAAGGACCGGCAACTGGTCTGCCGGCATTCGCAATGCGACCTGCACACCACGACCAACATCCTGTCGCTGCCGGCGCTGGCGGCGAAGTGCACGATGCCGTTCATTCCGGCCGATCCCGCCACCGGCCGCAAGGCATCCGCGAAGTGCTGCACCAGCGACATCACGCTGGCCGAATTCAGGACGCTATCGGCCAAGATGGACGGCTTCAATCCGAACGCCACCTCCGTGGCCGAATATCAGAACGGCACGCCGCGCTGGCGCACCGATCTCTACAGCCACTCCGGCACGCTCATGACCCACGACGAGAGCATCGCGCTGATCAGGAGTCTTGGCGCCAAATTCACCCCGGAACTGAAGGCGCCCGAAGTCGCGATGCCGTTCGACGGCGACTACACCCAGGAGAAATACGCATCGCAGATGCTGCGGGCCTACAAGGACGCCGGCATTCCAGCCAGCGACGTGTTCGCCCAGAGTTTCAGCCTCGCCGACATCCTGTATTGGGCGAAGACCGAACCGGAGTTCGCGGCGCAGGCGGTGTATCTCGACGACCGTTACGAGACCTCGGGTTTGCACCCCGCCAAGCCGGAGACATGGAAGCCGTCGATGCCTGAGCTGAAGGCGCAGGGCGTCAAAATCCTGGCGCCGCCGATCACCATGATGCTGGCGCTGAACGACAAGCGCGAGATCGTGCCGTCGGAATATGCCAAGGCCGCCAAGGCCGCCGGCCTCGATTTGATCGGATGGTCGCTGGAGCGCGACGGCCCGCTCGACCGCGGCGGCGGCTTCTATCACAAATCGGTCAAGACCGCGGTTGACCGCGACGGCGACACCCTCACCGTGCTCGACGTGCTGGCGCAACAGGTCGGCGTGCGCGCCATGTTCTCGGACTGGCCGGCGACCACGACGTTTTATGCCAGCTGCATGGGGATGAAGTGACGGCGAAGCCGTCATTCCGGGGCGTGCGAAGCACGAACCCGGAATCTTGAGCCGTAGGGTGGGCAAAGCGCAGCGTGCCCACCACTCAACGCATCACGGTCAATGGTGGGCACGGCGCAGTTGCGCCTTTGTCGTACTGAGTCAGAAGGTCGCATGCCTCGAGTTTGAGAATCAAGTATTTGAGAAGATTCAGGATTGGCGCGCGAGGTGCTGACATGGATCGGAAGAGTGAAGAGAGGGCTGAAGTACGATTTTCGGCGTATGTGTCGGGTCTTGCGAGCGTGCTCGGTCACACTGACCGGATTGGCCCACTGCGCGACTATTGTACCGGGCTGATCCTGCCGGGCGAGCGCAAGAGCGTTGAGCCGATGGCAGCGAAGACGGCCCCGACGCGAACGGCTGCGCAGCATCAGTCGTTGCTGCATTTTGTCGGTGTCGCGGCATGGTCGGACGAGAAGGTGCTGGCCAAGGTCCGCCAGATGGTGCTGCCTTCGATGCAACGGCAGGGGCCGATCGAGGCATGGATCATCGACGACACGGGCTTTCCCAAACACGGGAAGCATTCGGTAGGCGTGCAGGTCCAGTATTGCGGTCAGCTTGGCAAGGAGGCCAATTGTCAGGTGGCCGTGTCGCTGTCGATCGCCAATCACTCCGCCAGCCTGCCGGTGGCCTATAGGCTGTATCTGCCGACGGAGTGGGCCAAGGATAAAATGCGGCGGAAGAAGGCGGGCGTGCCAAAGGACATCCGCTTCAAGACCAAGCCGGAGATCGCGCTCGATCAGATCAGGTGGGCATGCGAGGCTGGCCTGCCCCGCGGGGTCGCCTTGATGGACGCCGCCTATGGCGTGGACTCACGGCTTCGCACCGGCATGACGGCGTTGGGCGTGAGCTACGTCGTCGGCATTCAGCCGAAGCTCCTGATGTGGCCGCCCGGGACCGAACCGAAGCGGAAAGGTCGGCCGCTGAACAATACGGGGCGTCGCGACGAGCCCGATCTGATCTCGGCCAAACGCATTGCACGCGATCTGCCCAACGAAGCCTGGCAAACGATCCCGTGGCGGGAGGGTTCGGCCGAGTGGTTGTCGTCGCGCTTTGCCCGCGTGCGCGTTCGGGTCGGACATACCCAGCTCAAACCGGAATTGATATCGGAGGAATGGTTGCTGATCGAGTGGCCTGCCGGCGAATCCGAGCCGACCAAATATTGGCTGTCGACGTTACCGGCCGACATCGACTTCCGCGAACTCGTCGACTTCGCCAAGCTGCGCTGGCGTATCGAACGCGACTATCTTGAACTCAAGCAGGAAGTCGGGCTCGGGCACTTCGAAGGGCGCGGCTGGCGCGGCTTCCATCATCACGCCACGATGTGCATCGCAGCCTACGGATTCCTGATCTCCGAAAGGGAGACGATTCCCCCCTCAGGACCTCGTCGCGCCACGCTGTTCCAGACGACTGCCCTTCCCGACGATTACCGCCCCAGGGGCTCTTCCCTTGCGGCCTGAGCGCCACATTCCAAACTCGATCGCAACCATGCGCGTGCGGTTGATCAAAGCGCTCATAAGAACTCTGCCACGATGTCCTTGTTGCGGCGCTAACGCCGCAACATACAGGCGACAAAAATTATGACGCAGTACGATTTGCCCACCCTACGGATTGTTATCGGTAACTCACGCATCCATGTTGCGCAGGCGCTGGCGGTTGCGGAGCACGATCTGGCGGGCACCGGAAAATCCCAGCACGCCCTGCGCCTGCAATTGCGAAAGCGCGCGCGAGACTGTTTCCAGCGTCAGGCCGAGATAATCGCCGATGTCGCGGCGGCACATCGGCAGCGCCATCATGCCCGCGACAGCCAGCCGGCGGTCCATTTCCAACAAGAAGGTGGCGACCTTCTCCATCGCGGTCTTGCGACCCAGCAGCAGCATGTGATCTTCGGCGTGCCTGAGGTCGCCGGCGGTCATGCTCCAGAGGTTGCGCGCGACCTTGACGTCGACGGCTGCGGCCTGTT
>CALROE020000596.1:0-3359 GCA_943369715.1 Bradyrhizobium ivorense | reverse complement strand
CTCGCGCCCTTCGTCTACGCCGAGTACAAGGCCGTGGAATGGCGCTGGTGGCTTTCAGGTATCCGTTTTGGCGGTGTGCGCCTGGAATCGTCGCTGCGTCGCAGCGCGTTGTACGGCCCGTACTGGAAAACGATCGGCTGGTCGCTCTTACTTCTGGTGGGCTTCGGCCTTTATACCTATGCCTGTACGATGCTCGTCGCGAACCTGAGCGATGCGACGGCATTCGAGCAGGCGCTTGGGCCTGACGGAATATCGAGAAGCGTGCCGCTGATGATCCTGACCGGCATCGGCTATTTGACCATGGCGGTGGCGTTTGGCGCTGTGACGCGGTTGTATCTGTCGCATGATCTCTGGGTAAAGGTGCTGGCGTCGGTGGACGTGCACGGCATTGAGGCCGCGGCGAATGTTTCCGCAAAGGGCGAACTTGCGGGCGCGCTCGGCGAAGGTATTGCGGATGGCCTCGATGTCGCCGGCTTCTAGCCGTATGAGCGGGTATGGCGATGGTCAATGATCCCGTGATCTATTTCGACGGGATGTCGAACCGGCGACGCACGGCCACGCTCGTCCTTGCCGACGTGCTGGAAATCAACACCGGTGACGGCGCATCCGTCAGATGGGCCTATCCCGACATTCGCCGCGCAGACAGCCCATCCGGTACGCTTCGCGTCACCTGCCTGACCGCGCCGGCTCTGGCGCGGTTGGAGGTGCGTGATGTGGCCATGGCCGCTGAATTGACCTGTCGCTGCAAGCGGCTCGACGAAACTCATCCGGGCCGCCGCGGCCTGACAGCCATCGTCGGCTGGTCGGCGGCGGCAGCGATTTCGATCGTTGCCGTCGCCCTGTTCGGTGTCCCGCTGGTCGCGGACCGTCTGGCGCCGCTTGTGCCGCCAGCGCTCGAACGGCGGCTCGGCGACGCCGCGGACGCCCAGATCAAGACCGTGTTTGGCGGCAAGGTTTGCGATAATGCGCCGGGGCAGGCGGCCTTCGACAAGCTCGTCAATGCCATCAGAGGCTCCGCGGGGCTCGATACGGCGATCCAGTCGGCGGTGTTGTCGAATCCAATTCCCAACGCCCTCGCGCTTCCGGGCGGCAAGATCTACCTGTTCGACGGCCTGCTGGCGCAGGCACACAACGCCGACGAGATCGCGGGCATCCTGGCGCATGAGCTCGGTCATGTCGCGCAGCGCGACGGCATCCGCAACCTGATCTACAACGGTGGCACGTCGTTCCTGATCGGATTGCTGTTTGGCGATGTTGCCGGCTCCAGCGCCTTGATCTTCGCTTCCCGCTCGCTTCTGACGGCGTCCTATTCGCGCGAGGTGGAACAAAGCGCCGATACGTTTGCAATCGACGTGATGCAGCGGCTTGGCCGTTCGCCGAAGCCGATGGGCGAATTGATGCTTCGTGTCACCGGGAAAGAAGGAGGCAAGAGCCCGTCCATCCTGGCGAGCCATCCACTGACCGAGGATCGGCTGGCGCGTATGAGCCGTGAGGATCGGCCGCCGAGTGGGCCGCCGCTGTTGACGGCCGTGGAATGGACGTCGCTGAAATCGATCTGCAGTTCCGGCACGATACTTTGACGGATTATTGCGGCAGGTTGTTCACCTTGCTGACCCAGACGCGCACGTCGGCGAGCACCGCGGGCAACACGTCCTTGACCTCGGCGACCGTCATGCCGGCCTTGATGCGCGGGTCGTAGAGCAGGTTGAGGATGTACTGGTCGTAGACGCCGAAGAATCCCATCGAGACGTTGTCATTGAACATCGTCCAGGGCACCGACTCGGTATCGTTGATCGGCCCCAGCGACTGCAGCAATTCCTCATAGGCGCAGTCCAGAAAAATGAAATCGCCGTTGTCGACGGTCAGGATCACGTCGGAACGTTCGATCTCGAATTTCTCGTTCTTGCGAAAGCCGGACAGGCATTGCGGATCGAGCGAGCCACGAATCTCGCGGGCCCGCTCGCTTCCGTAGAATTGGACGAGGGTGCGACCGAGATCGCGGTCGCGCACCAGCTTGACCAGGATGTTGGCGGCGTCGGCGGTCGCGGCCATGGCGATGTCCAGGTGCTGAACCCGTTTGGCGACGTCGGCGACGATTTTCGCCAGCTGCGCCTTGCGGTCGGAACGGTTGCCGTCGGCGAATACGCGCACCGGATTCTGATATTTCCGGATGCGGTCAACCCGTCCGGCGAGATGGTACTCCGCGCCGAACGCGGTCTTGAGGAAGCCGTCGACGATCTGACTATCGGTGAAGGCCTTCTTTTCCGCGCGCTGGCGCGATGCGATCGCCGGAATTTCGGCCACCGCAAACGTCGGCCATACCGCGACGTCGCAGGCGACCGCGGCCAGGGCGATCGCCAACATCGGTAGGTGAAGAGATCGGTTCATCGCAACGACGCTGCCGCAATCGGCACGTGCACGCAAGGCACGATCGCGTTGACGTAGTATTTCTGCGGCGAGGTTTCGCGCCGCCGCTGCGCCTAGTTTTTCACAATCACGGGGGTGCCGACGGAGACGCGGCTATAGAGGTCCTTGACGTCGTCATTGGTCATCCGGAAGCAGCCGGAGGAAACCGCCTGGCCGATCGTCTCCGGCTCGTTCGAACCGTGGATACGATAGAGCGTCGATCCCAGATACATCGCCCGTGCGCCCAGCGGATTGTCGGGGCCGCCGACCATGTGGCGCGGCAGATCGGGCCGACGGCGCAGCATCTGCGCGGGCGGCGTCCAGCTCGGCCATTCCTTCTTGGCGGTGATGCGGTGGGTGCCCGACCAGCGGAAGCCGTCGCGGCCGACGCCGATGCCGTAGGCTATCGCCTGGCCATTGCCCGTAACGAGGTAAAGCCGCCGCTCGGCGGTGTTGATGTAGATGGTGCCGGGGGCGTGCTGGCCGGAAAAATTGACCGTCTGTCGCCGGATCGGGCTCGAGCCGCCACCGCGGAAATTGTCGCCGCCGCCCATGATATCGCGCATGTCGAACAAGCCCTGGGCCCGGGCATGGCCGGCCCCGGCCAGCAAGGTCAGCGCCGCAAGCAGCAAAGCACAAGCCCGGGTCATATTGTTCCTCGCCCAAATAGGTTTCACCGCGAGACAGGCCACAACTGGGCCGATTTCGCAAGCAACGAGCCTGTGAGCGGTCGATTTTCGCGGATTGCCGTTACCGAAACAACACCGCGGCGTCAGGCGATGGCAGCAATGCCCGTGGACCCTTTGACGAAACGCGCTGGGAATGATTGATCTTCAAGCAGATATTCCAGAAAAAGAAGCGAACGGGAGCAGAACGAATGAATGGTGCGGAAAGCCTGGTGCGGACGCTGGTCGCGGGCGGCGTCGACGTCTGCTTCGCCAATCCCGGCACCT
>CALROE020000595.1:0-3360 GCA_943369715.1 Bradyrhizobium ivorense | reverse complement strand
ACGCGACTTCGTCACCTTCTCCGGCCGCGGCCAGGTCCACGATGCCATCGTCGGCGGGCCGAAGGAGGTCGCCGACAGACTGGAGGAAATGTTCGTCGAGCGGGGCTGCGACGGGTTTGTCATTGCGGCGACCATCGTGCCGGGCTCTTACGCCGACTTTGTCAAACACATCGTGCCCGAGCTGCAGCGCCGCGGCCTGTTCCACAAGGATTATGCGGGCAAGACGCTGCGCGAGAATCTGGGCCTGAAGCGCCCGGCCGCCGGCGCATGGAAAAGCACGCCGCAGATCGCGGCGGAATAAGAAGGATACATCATGCGCTGGCTCAAATTCACCGCTGCGGGGCAGACCTCCTGGGGCATCGTCGAAGGCGACCGCGTCATCGCGGTCAGCGGCGATCCGTTCGGCGAATGGCAGCGCACAGCGCAGACGCATGCGCTCGCCGCCGTGAAGATCGAACTGCCGGTGATGCCACGCACGTTCTATTGCGTCGGCCTCAACTACCTCAAGCATCTCAAGGAGGCCGCCGACAAGGCCGGCACGGTTCCGAACGTCCCTGACAGGCCCGAGATCGGTTATCGCGCCCAGAACGCACTGATCGCGCATGACGAAGACGTGGTGATCCCCGCGACCGCCACCGAGAAAATCCACTATGAGGGTGAGCTGGTCGTGGTGATCGGCAAGAAGGCAAAGCACCTCTCCGAGGCGGATGCGATGTCCTGCGTGTTCGGCTATACCATCGGCAACGACGTCAGCGAGCGCAGCTGGCAAAAGGCCGATCGCGGGCTGTGGCGGTCGAAGAATGCGGACACCTTCAAGCCGATGGGGCCGTGGATCGAAACCGATGTCGACCTCGACAAGATGGAAACCATCATCAAGGTCAACGGCAGGGAAACCGGCCGCTTCCGTACCAACGACATGATCTTTGGCGTCGTGCCGTTCATCGTCGAACTGACCAGGTATTTTACGCTGTGGCCCGGCGACGTGATCTGGATGGGCACCGACGGCGCCTCACCGGACCTGAAAGCCGGCGACGTGGTCGAGATCGAGCTCACCGGCATCGGCACGCTGCGCAACAAATTCGTCGCGGAAAGCCCTATTCGATCCTGATCCCGGCGGCCTCGATCACCTTGCGCCAGCGCTCCTGCTCGGCGCGGAAATAGCGGTCGAGTTGCTGCGGCGGGCCTCCGACCATGACAAGGCCCTCGTTCACGCTCAATCGCCTGAAGACGTCGGACTGCAACGCTTTCGCCGCGGATATGTTGAGGCGGTCGATGATTTCGGACGGCGTTTTGGCCGGCGCATAAAGCCCGTACCAGGCTTCCGCGGCGTAGCCGGGCACGCCGGCTTCCGAGACGGTCGGCAGCTGGGGAAAAGCCGCCGAGCGTTCCGCCGAGGTCACGGCGATCGCGCGCAATTGACCGGCCTCGACCAGCGAAGCGGCACTTGCGACCGTCGTGAAGATCACCTGGATCTGCCCTCCGATCAGGTCGGTGATGGCAGGCGCGGCGCCCTTGTAAGGCACGGCGGTCAGGTCGACCCTGGCCATGTGCTTGAACAATTCGCCCGCGAGATGCGCTGAAGTGCCGGTGCCGTAGGTGCCATAGGTGAGCTTGCCGGGCTCCGCCTTCGCAGCCTGGATCAGGTCCGCGATCGATTTGATCGGGGACGCCGGATTGACCACCACGAGGTTGAACGAGCGCGCGAGCAGCGACACCGGCGCAAAAGCGCCCTGCGCGTCGTAGGGCAGTTTTGCATTCAGGCTCGGATTGACCGCATTGGCGAAGGTGCCCATCAGCAGCGTGTAACCGTCGGGCGCGCTGGTCGCGACCGACTGGGTTCCGATGATGGTTCCCGCCCCCGGCCTGTTCTCGATGATGATTGACCCGCCGAGATCCTTCGCCATCTCCTGCGCCAGTGCGCGCGCGATCACATCGGTACCGCCGCCGGCGGCAAACGGCACCACGATCCTGACGATCCTGTCGGGATAGCCGGCCGCGACCGAGCCGGACACAAGCGCCGACAGCGCGACAACGACCAGCGCGGCAGCGAGGATCCAGGCTTTGGCAATCCGACCAGACGACATGCGACCGCTCCCGGCTGTTATCCTGAAGGCACGATGATAGCTCAGATCATTCTCGCCACGACGGGAATCTTTCGCAACGCCACCGTCAGCGCCCAGCTCAGCGACAGGGTGCCGACAAACACGATCGCAAACTTGATGAGGGCCGGCCAGGGATGATCGTAGACGACGTATTGCAGCCAGATCGTGAAGATATAATGCAGGAGGAAGATGCCATAGGCCGACGGTTGCAGCGCATCGAGCAGGCCCCAGCCGGATCTGGCGAAGCGCAAAAGGATCGCCGGCACAGCGAACACCATCGCGGCGCTGAACAGCGCAAAGCCGAGGCCGTAGCTGATTTGAAACACCGGCGGCAGTCTGTCGAGATCGATCCAGTTATGCTTGACATAGACCAGAAACAGAATCGCGGCATAGAACAGCAGCGCCCAGCCGAGCCAGAGTGACCAGCGTTTCGCCAGTTCGCCGTCTTCCGCGAGCAGGCCGGCCCGCAGGCCAACCGCGCCGACGCCGATGCCGGCGAAGAAATATCCGGTGTAAAGCAGAATGCGGCTGGTCTGGATCGGTAGCGGGTAGCCCCACGGCTCGAGCCAGCTGCCGTCGCCGAATATCAGCCGCAGCGGCAGATAGACCGCGGTCGAAAACATCAGGAACGTCACGAAGGCCGCCACCGGCCGATTGCGCATGGCAAACACGAGCTGGCCCAGCGTCGCGATGGCGCGCGGCATCGCGAGCCAGACCGCGGCGGCCATGGCGTCCAGCGCCAGCAGCACCCACAAAAACCAGGCCGGCCCCGAAGGCCAGGGCCCAATAGTGATCGTGTGCCACAAGAAATGCAGGAAATTGAAATCGGTGGTGCCGGGCAGATGATAGCGCAGGAAGGTCGGATAATAGGCGATCGGCATCAACACGAAGATCGACAGCAGGAATGGCACTCCCAACCGCCAGGCGCGGTCGCGCAGGAAATGCGCCGATCCCTTGCGCGCCAGGCTGTTAGGCACGAACAATCCGGAAATGAAGAACATGAAGGCCATGAAAAAGCTGTCGTTGAACAGCACGATCAGGTCGAAGCCGAGCCAGCGCATTTTGTCGCCGCTGCCGAACCAGCTGTAGTTGACGACGGAATGGTGCAGCAGCACCAACAGCGTGATCAGCGTCCGCGCGCGGTCGAGCGGTGCGACGCGCTGCGGCGCCATCGTCGCCTGATCGCTTCCGTCGGTTCTTTTCGGCATTCTGGTCCAATCTACACAGGGCCGGTCCGTTGGCCCCGTTCAAATCATTT
>CALROE020000594.1:0-3361 GCA_943369715.1 Bradyrhizobium ivorense | reverse complement strand
AGGCCGGCTTCGGTAAAAGCCTGCCAGGCGCCTTCCAGCTTCGGCGCCTTGCTGTCGTTCCTGCGGCCGAGGCAGAGACCGGTTTCCTCGCAGGCCTCGCGGATCGCGGCGATCGCCAGCGAGCGGGCCCGCGATGGCGTGATCTTCGGGCTGCCCTTCATCAGATTATCTTCGAGCGCCTTCGGTATCGGCGCCGCCACCGGCACGCGGTTGTCCGACTTGTCGACCCGGCCGCCGGGAAACACGAATTTGCCGGGCATGAACACCACCTTGTCGTGGCGCTTGCCGACCAGCACTTTCGGGGTGGCCGAGGTGCGATCGACCAGGATCAGCGTGGCGGCGTCTTTCGGCCGGAAATAGGGATGATGGTCGGCTTCTTTTCCCTGTTCCACGGCAGCAGCGGTTTCAGTCATTCCATCCCCACTTGTTCTTCGTTTTTTGCTGGCTAGCCGGGCGATATCTCATCCGGCGCAGTGTCGTCAAACCCGTGCATGCGCAGCGCCCACTGCAATCCGACCACGGCGCCTTTCATCGGTTGCAGCAACAGCAGCGATGCAATCAACGTGAAGGGCAGATAGACCGCGAGCTGCATCCAGACCGCCGGCGCATAATCGGTTTCGATCCACAGGATCGCCGGCACGACGATGTGGCCGACGATGACGATGACGAGATAGGCCGGAAGATCGTCGGCGCGGTGCGGCGTGAAATCCAGGCCGCAGGCCGAACAATGATCGTCGACCTTGAGGAAGGCTCGAAACAGTTTGCCCTCGCCGCAACGCGGGCAGCGGCAGCGAAAGCCGCGCTTCAGGGCGGTCCACACGTCGCGCTTGGCGGCCGGTGACTGTTCCGGCGTCCACGTCTTGAGCGCCAAGGTTCTGGCATGTGCGGTGACGGTTTCCATGGTCTATCCTTTGAAGGGCTTGCCCTTCTTCGATTTGCCCGACTTGGACTTGTCGTTGCCTTTACCCTTGTCTTTGCCCTTGCTCTTGCGCGGACTGCGGCCGGGATGCGTCTTCGCCTTCGCTCTCATGGCGTCGCCCGCGCCGGGGCGCCTGCTGCGTCCGCGCGGGGCGACGGTGCCTTCCGACAGCAGCTCGAAGCGCAACGCGCCTGCCACCGGGGCTGCTTCTACCAGACGAACGTCGACGACGTCCCCCAGCCGGTGCATGGCACCGCTGCGTGTGCCGACCAGCGCATGGCGGGTCTCGTCATAATTGAAGTATTCGGTGCCGAGCGTGCGGATCGGGATCAGGCCGTCGGCGCCGGTATCCGAGAGCTTGACGAACAGCCCCGAGCGGGTGACGCCGGAAATGCGGCCCTGGAACGTGGCCCCGATGCGGTCGGCGAGAAAATGCGCGATCAGACGGTCGGCGGTCTCGCGTTCCGCTTTCATGGCGCGGCGTTCGGTAACGGAAATTTGCGCGGCGACCTCGCTGAGCGTTTCGACCGTCTCGGTCTCCGGCAGCGCGCCTTCGCCGAGCCCGAGGCCGCGGATCAGGGCGCGATGCACGACGAGATCGGCGTAGCGCCGGATCGGCGAGGTGAAATGCGCATAGCGCCGCAGGTTAAGGCCGAAATGGCCGTAATTCTCGGCGGCGTATTCGGCCTGGGATTGCGAGCGAAGCACGACTTCGTTCACCAGCAGTTCGGCATCGTGCCCCTTGACCTGCGCCAGCACGTAGTTGAACAGCGATGGACGCAACGCACCGCTCTTGGCGAACGGCAGATCGAGCGTCTTGAGGAACTCCTGCAGATTGTGAACCTTCTCGAGCGTCGGTTCGTCGTGCACCCGGTAGATTAGCGGCTGCGCCTTCTTTTCAAGCATTTCGGCCGCCGCGACATTGGCGAGGATCATGAACTCCTCGATCAACTTGTGGGCGTCGAGCCGCTCCGGCACGACGACGCGGTCGACCGTACCGTCGGGCTTCAGCAGAATCTTGCGTTCGGGAATGTCGAGATCGAGCGGATCGCGTTCGTCGCGCGCCTTCTTCACCGTGGCATAGGCGTCGTAGAGCGGTTTCAGGATTGGATCGAGCAGGGGACCCGTGGTGTCGTCGGGCCGTCCGTCGATCGCGGCCTGTGCCTGCGCGTAATTCAGCTTTGCCGCCGAGCGCATCAGGATGCGGTGAAAGCTGTGCGAGCGCTTGCGGCCGTCGGCGCCGATCACCATCCGCACCGCCAGCGCACCGCGCGGCTC
Organism: Bradyrhizobium ivorense; assembly: GCA_943369715.1. Taxonomy (GTDB): domain Bacteria; phylum Pseudomonadota; class Alphaproteobacteria; order Rhizobiales; family Xanthobacteraceae; genus Bradyrhizobium; species Bradyrhizobium ivorense_A. The sequence goes on along the minus strand of CALROE020000594.1, from coordinate 1,164 downwards.
GCCCGGCACCAGCGAGCAGAGATCGTTGGAGATCCGCTCCGGCAGCATCGGCACCACGCGATCCGGGAAATATACCGAATTGCCGCGCGTCAGCGCGTCGCGATCCAGCGCCGATCCCGGCCGCACATAGAATGCGACGTCGGCGATCGCGACATGGACGATGTAGCCGCCCTTGTTGCTCGGATCGGGATCGAGTTCGGCATGAACGGCGTCGTCGTGATCCTTGGCGTCGGGCGGATCGATGGTGACCAGCGGCAGCTCGCGCCAGTCCTCGCGCCCCGCCAGCGTCGCGGGTTTTGCCGCCTCGGCGTCGCGCAATGCCGAGGGCGAAAAGGCTTGCGGAATTTCGTGGGAATGAATCGCGATCAGGCTGACCGCTTTCTCGGAAGCGAGCGAACCGAGCCGCTCCTTGACCTTGCCCGAGGCCAACCCGAAGCCGCGCGAGCGAATGAGATCGACGCTGACGAGATCGCCGTCCTCGGCGCCAGCAGAGTCGGCCTTGGCGATGTTGAGTTCCCGCCCGACCTGCTTCTTGTCGACCGGGATCAGCCGCCCGCCGCCGTCGGGAAGCGCGCGGAAGATTCCGAGCACGCGGGATTTTGCGTGATCGACGACCTTGATGACGCGGGCGCGGTAGACCGAACCCTCGGCATCGTCGAGTTTCTCGATGCGCAGCAGTGCGCGGTCGCCGACACCGGCGGCGGTGCCCGGCGGCGGCCGCCGGGGCACATGGATGCGGATCTTCGGCGGTTCGCCGCTTTCGACCTCGTCCCATTCAGTGGGCGTCGCGATCAACTCGCCATCGGCGTCGCGGCCGCTGATGTCGGCCATCAGGGTCGCGGGCAGGGCGGCCGGCTCGGCGATCTTCCTGCCGCGCTTTTCGATCACGCCTTCATCGGCAAGTTCGCGCAGGATGCGTTTCAGTTCGGCGCGGTCGGCGTTCTTCAGGCCGAATTCCCGCGCGATCTCGCGGGTGCCGACGGTTCCCGGATGCGCGCGGACGAAGGCGACGATGGCGTCCCGTGCCGGAAAGCCGCTGTCGCGTTGCTTCGCCACTTAGCCGCGGGCCTTGCCGGCGGCCTTCTTCGCCGGCGTCTTAGGCGCCGGCTTGGCGGCGGATGTCTTGGCGGCGGGGGTCACCGGCGCGCGGGCCTTGCTGACGGA
>CALROE020000593.1:0-3364 GCA_943369715.1 Bradyrhizobium ivorense | reverse complement strand
GGCGCGTAGCGCCGGGTGGGGGCAGCAGCGACGGCAGTGTCTCGGTCTGGCACCCCCACCCCAGCCCTCCCCCGCAAGAGCGGGAGAGGGGGCGCACCGAGTGTTTTACTGCGCCAGGGCGTTGTTCTTGGTCAGTTCGGCGCGAAGCTCCTTCATTGCCGCATCCGGATCGCCGCCGGCTTTCTTGACGTTGTCGGCCCAGGTCTTGACCAGCGGCTCGGACGCCTTCTTCCAGAGCGCGGTCTGCTCGGGAGTGAGCTTGTAGACCTCATGGTCGGGCAGCGCCTTGATCTTGTCGACACCGGAGTTCTCATAAATGCCCCACGGTCCGCCGACCCGGCCAGCGGCCTCCGTGTTGCAGTTATTGTCGATCGCCTTCTTCTGACGATCGGACATCTGGCTGTATTTGTCCTTGTTCATCACGAAGGCGAAGGTGGTGACGTAGAGCGGTGCCTCGATGTGATACTTCGTCACCTTGTCGATGCCGAACAGCAGGACCGATCCCCACGGGAAGGTGACAGCGTCGGCGACGCCGCGCTCGATGATGTCGCGGACTTCCGGCGCCGAGGACTGCACGTTGGTGCCGCCGAGCGAGGTCACGTAATTCGCCATGGTGGCGTGGGCGGGGCGGATCTTCATGCCCTTGATGTCGTCGGGCACCACGATTTTCTTGGTGCGCGAATGGAACGTGGAGGGTGAGTGAATGAAGCCGAGGCAGAACTTGACGTCCTTCATCTCCTTCTCGGCATATTTCCGGTACCAGGCGTCGAGCGCCATCGAGCCGCCCTTGGCGTCCGACATCAGGAACGGCAGTTCGCCGGCGCCGATGATCGGAAAGCGGCCGGGCTGATAGCCCGGATTGATGTAGGTGACGTCGGCGATGCCGTCGCGCGCCATGTCGTAATGGTCGAAGGCCTTGCCGAGTTGCTGCGCCGGATAGACCTTGTACTTGATGGTGCCGCCGGATTCCTTTTCGACCGCCGAACCCCAGTCTTCCAGTGCCTTCTGCAGCGGATGCGACGCCGGCACCCAGTGCGACAGCTTCAGTTCGAAGGTCTTTTCCTGCGCGAACGCGGGCGTCACGCTGGCGGCCAACAGCAACGCCAAAAAAGCTTTTCTCATGGACGTTCTCTCCCTTTGAGCATGAAGGCGGGCTTCGAGGTCCCGGTCTTGTTATTTAACATGTTATATAGTGTGCCCGGTTTTTCAAGCCGGACATGGTGTCGTGAACCTGGTTCGCCCATGAAACATCAATCCTGCGGGCTCTTGCACTGTGGCACAGCGGCATATCAGATTTCGCACCGACGGCACTTTGCCAAAATTGTTATATGATATAATCATCATTGCAAGTCCGCCGCGGTCCTCGGCGCGTCGAGTTACATTAGATCATGGGAGCAGGGGTTGCGGACAAAAGTCGTCATCATTGGCGCGGGACCGGCGGGGCTGCTGCTTGGGCAATTGCTCCACGCCTACGGCATCGACAACGTCATCCTGGAACGGCAGACGCCGGAGTATGTGCTCGCCCGCATCCGTGCCGGCCTGCTCGAGGAAGGAACCGTGGTCCTGCTCGATGAAGCCGGCGCCGGCGCGCGCGCCCACCGCGAGGGCCTGGTCCATGACGGTCTCGAGCTCGCCTTCGGCGGCGAGCGCCACCGTATCGACCTGAAGGCCGCCACCGGCAAGACCATGATGATCTACGGCCAGACCGAAGTGACGCTGGATTTGATGAACGCGCGCAAGGCGGCCGGCCTCACCACGATCTATCAGGCCGCCGACGTCAAGCCGCACGACTTCGACACCGACCACCCGCGGGTGAGCTACGTCAAGGACGGCGTTGCCGGCGAGATCGCCTGCGATTTCATCGCAGGCTGCGACGGATTTCACGGCGTCAGCCGCGCCAGCGTCAACCCTTCTGCGATCACGACCTTTGAGCGGGTCTATCCGTTCGGCTGGCTCGGCATCCTGTCGGAGACCCCGCCTGTCAGCCATGAACTGATCTACACCAACCACGCCAGGGGCTTTTCGCTTTGCACCATGCGCTCGATGCGGCGCAGCCGCTACTACGTGCAATGCTCGCTCGACGACCATGTCGACCAATGGCCGGACGAGCGGTTCTGGGATGAGTTGAAGCAGCGGCTGGACCCGGAGGCATCAGACAAATTGATCACCGGGCCCTCGATCGAAAAGAGCATCGCGCCCTTGCGCAGCTTCGTCGCCGAGCCGATGCGGTTCGGGCGCATGTTCCTGGCCGGCGACGCCGCCCATATCGTGCCGCCGACCGGCGCCAAGGGGCTCAACCTCGCCGCCAGCGACGTGCGCTTTCTGTCGCATGCGTTGCGCGAGTTCTACGACGAGAAATCCTCCGCCGGGATCGACGCCTATTCCGCCAAGGCACTGTCGCGGGTCTGGAAGGCGGTGCGGTTTTCGTGGTGGATGACCGCGATGATGCACAAATTTCCCGATCAGGGCGAATTCGGCGCACGGATTCAGGTGGCGGAGCTGGATTATCTGGTGAGCTCGAAAGCGGCGACGGCGTCGATGGCGGAGAATTACGTAGGGCTGTCGTATTAGTTGGTTGTCGACCGGGCACCGCTCCCTCATGGTGAGGAGCGCGTCGGCAGCGCGCACGCGCTGTCCGTCGCGCGTCTCGAACCATCGGGTACACTGACCGCAGCCATCCTTCGAGACGCCGCGCGAAGTGTGCGCGGCTCCTCAGGAAGAGGGCGGTGTTTGTTGAAGCGTCGCGGTTTTCTGAGGATCGCGCCACGTTTCAAACACCCGTCGAAATCCCGTTTAAAACTTTGTAGGCGGTGCATTTCGTAACGAAAGATCGTTCAATGGCGGAATGGAGCACCGCATGACCGATAGCGACATTCCCGACGGCTTTGAACGCCAATCGCGGCCCAGTCCGCTCACCGACCCGTGGGAACCGATCTATTCGAAAGAGACCCCCGACGCGATCATTCTTGGGCTTCGGCTGGCCACGCCCCATACCAACGCGCGCGGATTCGCCCATGGCGGGTTGATCGCCGCGCTGACCGACAAGGCGATGGGACACAGCTGCGGCCATAAAATGCGCGGTGCCTATTCGCTGGTGACCGTCAGCATGGCGATCGATTTCGTCAGCAGCGCCCAGATCGGGCAGTGGCTCGCGGTCGAGACCGACGTGATCAGGACCGGCAGCACGCTCTGCTTCGCACAGTGTCTTGTCAGAGCGGATGATAGCGTGATCGCGCGCGCCAATGCGACGTTCCGCGTGGTGCCGAAAAAGGGCTAGCCGTCGTCATTCCGGGGCGACGCGCTGGCGTCGAACCCGGAATCCAGAAGTTGCGACATCGAGATTCCGGGTCCGCGCTATTGCGCG
>CALROE020000592.1:0-3365 GCA_943369715.1 Bradyrhizobium ivorense | reverse complement strand
TCATGCAGTTTTGTCATCTCGCGGCAGATCGCGGCGTCGCGCGTGCCCATGATGCCGGCGAGATCGGCCAGCGTATCCTGCACCCGGTTGCCGGAGTCGAACATGACCAGCGTGGCGTCGATCCGGGACAGCTCGGTCAGCCGGGCGCGGCGCGCGGTGCCGCGCGACGGCAGAAATCCCTCGAAGAAAAACCGGTCGGTGGGCAATGCCGCCACGCACAGCGCCGCCAGCACCGAGGAGGGGCCCGGCAGCGCGATCACGGCATGGCCGGCGGCGCAGACTTCGCGCACCAGCTTGAAGCCGGGATCGGAAATCAGCGGCGTGCCGGCGTCCGAGACCAGCGCGATCGACATTCCCTGCGCCAGCTTCTGCAGGATGACGGGGCGGGCCTGCGCGGCGTTGTGCTCGTGATAGGGTTTCAGCAAAGCTTGGATCCCGTAGCGCTCGGTCAGCCGGCGCGTCATGCGGGTGTCCTCGCAGGCGATGATGTCGACGCCGGCCAGGGTTTCCAGCGCGCGGATTGTAATGTCGCCGAGATTGCCGATCGGGGTGGCCACCAGATGCAGGCCCGGAACCGCCTTCGGCGCGGTCAATATGTGGCCGCCCAAAGAAAATGTGCGGCTGGCGGGATCCGCGGGGCCATCAGATGTATTTATGGAAGCTGCTTTTGGGCGCATAATAGCAATCTAGAGGGGACGGGGCGCTGACGCCACAAGGCTGGCGCAAGGCGGCAGCAGGAGGGGTATGTCGCGGCGCGCGAGAAGCAAGCAGGGGCCTGCAACCGGCAGCCGGGCGACGCCGCCACAATCCTTTTGATTTGGTTAACCATTCGTCGACAATATGCCTGAATCCACCCCCCTGATCACTGGGAGGTTGAAGTGCCGGCCGCAACAGGCCGGTCAAGAGAAGAGATGCGATGCTGGGGCCACTCGAACCCAAATCCTGGCCTTTCAAGCCGCCGTCGGGGGCCACCCGGCGCACGGCACTCGGCCTGATTCTGGGCGCGCCGCTGCTCGGGGCCTGCGCCGGCATGGGCTCGATCTCAAATCCGTTCAGTTCGGGACCCGATGCCGGTCCGGCGGGCCCGCCGCAGCAACCGCAGGCGGTTGGCACCGGCGGGGTCAAGGTCGGGCTGGTGCTGCCGCTGTCGGCGTCCGGCAATGCCGGCGTCGCGGCGCAGTCGATGAAGAATGCCGCCGAGATGGCGCTGGCGGAATTCCAGAACCCCAATATCCAGCTCCTGATCAAGGATGACGCCGGCTCCCCGCAGGGCGCGAGCCAGGGAACCCAGCAGGCGCTCGACGAAGGCGCGGAGATCATCCTGGGTCCGCTGTTTGCGGCGTCGGTGCCGTCAACGGCTGCGCTGACACGCACCCGCGGCGTCTCCGTGATCGCATTCTCGACCGATTCGAGCGTCGCCGGCCGCGGCGTCTATTTGCTCAGCTTCCTGCCCGAGTCCGACGTCAACCGGATCATCGAATACGCCGCCGGCACCGGCAAGCGATCGTTCGCGGCCCTGCTTCCCGACAATGCCTATGGCAATGTGGTGGAGGCCGCGTTCAAGCAGGCGGTCGGCCGCAAGAACGGGCGCATCGTCGCGTTCGAAAAATACGGCGCCGACCGCGCCACCGCGGCACGCACCGTGGCGCAGGCGCTGGGTTCGGCCGACGCGCTGTTCATCGCCGACGACGGCGACTCCGTGGTTCAGGTCGCCGACGCGCTGACCGCGGCGGGCGCGAATCTGAAAAACATCCAGCTGCTCGGCACCGGCCTGTGGGACAATCCGCGGGTGTTCGCGAGCGCGGCACTGCAAGGCGGGCTCTATGCCGCGCCGGATCCGTCCGGTTTCCGCGGCTTCTCCGGCCGCTACCGCACCAGGTTCGGCGCCGATCCGGTGCGCACAGCGACCTTGGCCTATGACGCGGTGGCGCTGGTCGCGGCCTTGGCGCGCACGCAAGGCGGCGCGCGTTTTTCCCCTGAGGTGCTGACCAATCCGTCGGGCTTTGCCGGCATCGATGGCTTGTTCCGGTTTCGCGCCGACGGCACCAACGAACGCGGCCTCGCCGTGATGAAGGTGGGATCGGGCGGCGGCACGCCGGTCGCGGGATCACCGAAGAGTTTTGGCGCGTAACCTTACGCCGCGAGATCCGCCACCACGGCATCGAGCACCGGGAATCCGGCCTGCGTCACCCGCAGCCGGCCGTTGGCGTCGACGGTGATGGCGCCTTCCTCGCGCAGGATGGCGATGCGGCCGGGATCGAGCGTGCGGCCGGACAGCGCCGCGTAGCGCTTAGGGTCGATGCCCTCGGTGAGCCGCAGGCCCATCAACAAGAATTCATCGGCGCGCTCTTCGCTGTTGAGGTGGTCGTCGACCACGACGCCGTGGCCATTGGCCTCGACGCGCATCAGCCATGCCTCGGGACGTTTTTCGGTGGCGATGGCGTGCCTGGTGCCATCGATATCGAGCCGGCCATGGGCGCCGGGACCGATGCCGGCATATTCCTCGCCGCGCCAGTACACGAGGTTATGTTTGCATTCCGCGCCCGGCCGCGCGTGGTTGGAAATCTCGTAGGACGGCAATCCGTGCTGGGCGCAGACTTCCTGGGTGACGTCGTAGAGCGCGCGCGCCACCGCTTCATCCGGCGTCTTCAGCTTGCCCGCGGCGTGCAGGCCGAAGAACGGCGTGCCCTCTTCGATGGTGAGCTGATACAGCGAAAGATGCTCGGCGGCTTCCGAGATCGCCAGCTTTAGTTCATCCGCCCACATCTGCGGGGTCTGGTCGGGGCGGGCGTAAATCAGATCGAACGAATAACGGTCGAACGCGGTGCGCGCGATCGCGACCGCGTCGAGCGCCTCGCGCGCGGTATGCAGCCGGCCGAGCGCTTTCAGCGAGGCATCGTCCAGCGCCTGCACGCCGAGCGAAACCCGGTTGACGCCGGCTGCGCGGTAGCCGCGAAACCGCGTTGCCTCGACGCTGGTCGGATTGGCCTCCAGCGTGACCTCGGCATCGGGCGCGACGCGCCAGTGTTTGCCGATCGCATCGAGAATGGCGCCGACGGTTTTCGGCTGCATCAGCGACGGCGTACCGCCGCCGAGAAAGATCGAGGAGACTTCGCGGCCCGGCGCGCGCGCAGCAGTGGTTTCGATCTCGCGGGCAAAGGCCCTGGCAAACCGTTCTTCGTCAACAGGTGCGTGCCGGACATGGCTGTTGAAATCGCAATATGGGCATTTCGACAGGCAGAACGGCCAGTGCACGTAGACGCCGAACGCTTTCTCTCTGTCAGCGCTGGTCAAGGCAGATCTCCGCGAGTTTGACGAAGGCGCGGGCGCGGTGCGACAGGCCCAGGCCGAGCGGCGGCAGGCCG
>CALROE020000591.1:0-3368 GCA_943369715.1 Bradyrhizobium ivorense | reverse complement strand
GGCGTGCTCGAGTTTCCATTCCGCGCCGTGCAGACGCCCGGTGCCGGCCAGCCGCTCGCCGCCGAGCGCGTGAAACGCCTTGTCCATGGGGTCGAACGGGTCGCGCGCGCTGGCCAGGATTCCATGCTCGACCAGCACGTGAAAGCGCTCCGGCATCGTTGTGCCCGCCTTCTCCCGGGGCCGGAACGTGTCGTCGTCCGCGAGCCGCAGTTCCGCGATGGTCATCCGGTTCTCGGTCAGTGTCCCCGTCTTGTCGGTGCAGAGCACCGTCGCGGAGCCGAGGGTTTCGATGGCGGCGGCGCGGCGCGTCAGCACCCTCGCCTGCGAAATTCGCCACGCGCCCATCGCCATGAAGACGGCAAGCACGACCGGAAATTCTTCAGGGAGCATCGACATGCCGAGCGCGATGCCCGCCAGCACCGCATCCAGCCATCCGCCGCGCAGGGTGCCGTACAGCACCACCGCGAGAATGCTGACCGCCGCGCCGGCGATTGCGAAAATCCGCACCACGCGGCGGGTCTGCGCCTGCAGCCGCGGCGGCTCCGTCTCCAGCGTGGCGAGCGACTGGCCGATCTTGCCGATCTCGCTGCGGATGCCGGTCGCAACCACCTCGGCTGTCGCGGTGCCGCGCACCACCAGCGAGCCGGAGAACACAGTCGGCAGGTCATCGCCGCCGGGCCGCCGGCTTTCGGAAAGACCAACGCCGGCGCGCGCGATCTTGCGCACGGGAACCGATTCACCCGTCAGCAGCGATTCATCGGCCTGCAGGTCGCGGCATTCGACGATGAGCGCGTCCGCAGGCACCCGGTCGCCTTCGGCCAGCAGCAGAATATCGCCGCGCACCACTTCGCGGCCGGTGATCCGCTTGCGCACGCCGTCTCGGATCACCAGCGCGCGCGGACTGGTGAGGTCGCGCAACGCCTCCAGCACGCGTTCGGTACGGCTTTCCTGGATCACCGTGATCAATATGGACAGGGTGGCGAACACCCCGAGGATGATGGCCTCCTTGAGGTCGCCGAGCAGCAGATAGACCGCGACGCCGCCGAGCAGCAGCGCCAGCATGGGCTCGCGCACCACCTCGAGGACGATCCGCAGCGGCGTGCGCCGGTCCGGCCGGGGCAGTTCGTTGTAGCCTTCGGCCTGCAGTCTGGCCTGGGCTTCCGCCTCGCTGAGGCCATGCATCGGACCGGGCAATGGTATTTCGTCGGGCATTTCACCTGCTTAGGTCTTCGGGCGAGACCGCGTCCTAGAGGGTACGCGTGCATGTCCGGACGACTGATCGTATTGTGAATGATACTACATGACGCCTCAAGAAACGCGCCGTGAATTCCGATCGGTAGACGTCAATATGCCGATAGGGCGGACCAGAATTTCATCCGAGGCATTTGATTACATGGTCCATGAGACGCCGCGCTGGCATCGACAGCCCCTCCCGGTGCAGCAGCGCGATTTCGGTATCCTTCAAATCCGGCAGCGGCCGGCCATCGATCACGTGCAGCCCTGATGGCACCATGTCCTTTGGCAGCACCGTGACCCCGAGCCCTGCCTTGACCGCCGCCAGCGATCCCGCGAGCGACCCGCAGGTATAGGCAATTCGCCATCCGCGTCGGACCTTGTCCAGTGCCTCGGTCGCTCGTTTCCGGTAGACACAGGGAGTCGGCGAGACCACCAGCGGCAACGGCCCCTGCATCGACCAGAAATCGCGCTCGGAGGCGACCCATACCAGCGGTTCGCGCCAGACCCGGATGCCGCCCGGCTCTTCCGCGGCGCGCTCGCGTTTGATCAGAGTCAGATCGAAAGCGCCCTTGCGAAAACGCTCCAGCAAATTCAAGGTCAGATCGCAGGTAACCTCCAGCGCAACGGCAGGATAAGCCTGAGTGAAGCGCGCCAAAACGTCCGGCAGATGGCGGGTCGCGAAATCCTCGGGCGTGCCGAGACGCACCACACCCTGCATCTGCGGCTCGTTGATCCGCGATACCACCTCGTCATTCAGATCGAGCAGCCGCCGCGCGTAACCGAGGAACGATTCACCCTCGGACGTCAGCCTTACCGCGCGCGGCGTTCGTTCCATCAGCTTCTGGCCCAGCACGCTTTCCAGCCGCTGCACCTGCAACGAAATGGTCGACTGCTGGCGGCGCATCATCTCGGCCGCCCGGGTAAAATTACCCGTGCGCGCGATGGTGACGAACGTCCTGACGAGGTCGAGGTCGAGATTGGTCAGCGCTTTGGGCATGGGTCACTCATTCATTAATATATTTGATCATAGCACTTATTATTATCAATTTCTATGAATTTGAGAAACCCCCTACCACCGACAGCGAAGTCGCCGCGCCACCGCGCCAACCGGGGTTTGCAAGAAAAATGGATGCCATCCTGAGCCTGGGCCTGCAGAACCTGCTGTCGCCGATGGTGCTGTTCTTTATTCTTGGACTGCTTGCGGCCTGGGCAAGGTCCGATCTTTCGGTCCCCGAGGCGATTGCCAGGTTTCTCGCGCTCTATTTACTGCTGTCGATCGGCTTTCGCGGCGGCGCGGAAGTCAGCCACCACGGCTTGACCGCGCCGCTGCTGCTTGCCATCGCCGCCGGGGTGATCCTGTCTTTCGTCACGCCGTTCATCGCCTACGCGATGCTGAGGGCGGCAACCAGACTGGAGGTCGTCGACGCCGCGGCGATCGCCGGCCATTACGGCTCGATCTCGGCGGTGACCTTCGTCGCCGTCACCGGCATCCTGAACCAGCTTGCGGTGCCCTATGACGGCTACCTCGTTGCCGTCGCCGCAGCGATGGAAACGCCGGCGATTTTTGCGGCGCTGCTGATCGCCAGCCGCAACAGTGAAGGCAAGTCGGAAGTTGGCCGCGGCCAATTTGTCCGTGAGGTCGCCTTCAACGGCTCCATTTTCATCCTGCTCGGATCATTCGCGATTGGCGCGATCACCGGCCAGCACGGGCTGATCCTGTTGAAGCCGTTCATTCTCGACCCTTTCGCCGGCTTCCTCTGCCTGTTTCTGCTCGACATGGGATTGGTCGCCGGACGCGGACTGAGGCAGGGCTGGCGTCATCTCACCATCGCGGTGACTTCCTTCGCTGTGATCATGCCGTTGATCGGGGCCGCGCTGGCGGCCATTGCGGCGACGCTGATCGGCATGTCGGCGGGAAGCACCGCCGTGCTGATCACACTCGCGGCATCGGCCTCCTACATCGCCGCGCCGGCGGCGATGCGGCTCGCGCTTCCGGCAGCCAACCCGGCGCTCTCGCTCACGCTATCGCTCGGCATTACCTTTCCCTTCAATCTGCTTGTCGGAATTCCACTGTACATCGCCGTGGCAAGCCGGATTGCACATTGATCGACCGATACAGGGATCATCCGATG
>CALROE020000590.1:0-3387 GCA_943369715.1 Bradyrhizobium ivorense | reverse complement strand
ACGGGGCCGGCGCGGTGCCGTCGCCCAGCGCCGCGGACACCGACGCAATGCCCTCGTCGATCTCCTGCTGGACGCGTTCGATCGGCAACAGGTGCATGCCGGTCGGATGATTCTGGCTGTGGGTGGCGACGGTGTGGCCGGCGTCGCGGACCTTGCGCACGCCTTCCGGATTGGCCTGGGCCTGGCGGCCGACCAGGAAGAAGGTCGCCTTCACGCATTGGGAGGCCAGGATTTCCAGAATCCGGTTGCTGTATTTCGGCAGCGGCCCGTCATCGAAGGTCAGCACCACCTCGCCATCCGCCAGCGGCAGCGTTTCGGCATATTGCATGGCGCCGATGCGGGGATGCTCGCGGGGGTCGACCACCAGGGTTCGCGAGGTGCCGAGCGCATCGGGATGGCCGGGGCAGCCGGCGGCCAGCGCTACCGGAGCGGTCATGACGCCGAACAGCCCCAAGCCAACGGCGATCCGGCGCCGGGTCCGGACTCCAATCAACACATTACCGATCATGCAACACCGTTATTCCCATTTACGCGAAAATTTACCGCCGCGCCATGAACGGGGGCTTAATTGCCCGATTTTCGCCGATGATGCCAGTCTAGGGGACGCGGGCGACGCCGACGCCGCGCGGCACCGGCGCCAGATGGACCACACGATAGTGATTGTCCCTGAGATAGCGCAGGAAGGCCGGCAGCATGGCGGCGGTCTGCGCCTTGGGATCGTGCAGCAGGATGATGCCCTTGCCGGCAATCCTGAGCCGGTCGGTCAGCAGCTTCAATTGTGCCTGAGGGGTCATGGGCTCCCAGTCGCTCGCCCACAGGTCGGCGCCGAACACCGCAATGCCCCGTGACTGCAGCCGATCGAGCAGGTGAGGCGTGCTTTCAAAGTAGGGAAACCGGAAGAACGGCGTGCCCGGGGTCGTGGTTGCGGCTCCGTGAAGCGCCAATTCATTCGCGGCGATTCCCTTGTCGATCTCGGCCTCTGCGGCAGCCGGCTTCAGGTATTTGAGGTTGGGATGCGCAAAGCTGTGATGGCCGATGGTATGGCCTTCGGCGGCGATCCGTCGAACCAGCCCCGGATGTGCCGATGCATTCCGGCCGATCAGGAAGAACGTCGCGCGCACGCATTCCTGCGCCAGCGCCGCCAGCACCCGCGATGTCGTGGCCGGCCACGGGCCGTCGTCGAAGGTCAGCACGACCTCGTGATCCCCAAGCGGCAGGGTCTGCGGAAAGCTCTTCAGGCCCACGCGCGGCGTGGCGGCGGGGTCGACGCCAAGAATGCGTGAAGTTCCGAGCGCTCCGGCGCGCGGACAGTCCGCCGCCTGCGCCGCCGCGGTCCACGCGACCGAAGCGACAAGGGCGGTTCGGAGCAGCTTGATCACTTCCAAAGTCATCGTCGTCCGGGCGGATTTGTGATTGCGCTAGGTGTTGCCGATTGGCTAATGCGTCAAGCGATAACTCAGACAAGTTCATCAACCCTGTCAAACGGCGAGGCGCGCTATGGCCGAAGCTACGGACGTTGCCCAGGCCGCCGATGCGTCGCTGCTCGACCGTCACCCGATGCGCGACGGGAATGGCGGGATTCGTCATGAATTTGTCGCGGAAATAGCGCGGGCGGTTCAAGCGGCAGATGCCGCATTCTTGCGCGCCATCGTCGCCGAACTGCATGAAGCCGACCTCGGCGACCTGATCGAGGCGCTCGAACCTGATGACCGCGTCAGCCTGGTCGAACTGACCGGCGCCGATTTCGATTTCTCGGCGCTCAACGAGGTCGACGATTCCGTCCGCGAGGAAATCCTCGAGGAACTCGAACCGGAGACGGTTGCGGAGGGCGTTCGCGAACTGGAATCCGACGACGCCGTCGAATTGCTCGAAGGCCTCGATGAGAAGGACCAGGAAGAGATCCTCGAAAAACTGCCGCCGTCGGAACGCGACGCGCTCGAGCGCAGCCTGGATTATCCGGAAAATTCCGCCGGCCGGCGGATGCAGACCGAGTTCATCGCGGTGCCGCCGGACTGGACCGTGGGGCAGGCGATCGACTACATGCGCGATACGCCCGATCTGCCCGACCGGTTCTATGAAATCTACGCGGTCGACGGCGCGCAGCACTGGCAGGGCGCGGTGTCGCTGGACGCACTTCTGCGCTCCCGCCGTCCGGTGCCGCTGGCCGACCTGATCGACGAAGACCGCCGCCGGGTTTCGGTGATGGACGATCAGGAGGAAGTGGCGCGGCTGTTCGGCAAGTACAATCTGGTGGCGGCGCCCGTCGTCGATACCGGAAACCGGCTGGTCGGCGTCATCACCATCGACGACGTGGTCGACGTGATCGAGGAAGAGGCCGACGAGGACCTGAAGGCGCTGGGTGGCGTCACCTCGGGCGAAGAATTGTCCGACAATGTCTGGACCATCGCCAAGGGCCGCTTCAACTGGTTGCTGGTCAATCTCGCCACCGCCTTTCTGGCGTCTTCGGTGCTCGGCCTGTTCGAGGGCCAGCTCGAACAGATGGTGGCGCTGGCGGTGCTGGCGCCGATCGTCGCGAGCCAGGGCGGCAATGCCGCGACCCAGACCATGACGGTGGCGGTGCGCGCGCTGGCGACCCGCGAACTCGGGTCCCACAACGCCCACCGCGTGGTCCTGCGCGAGGGCCTGGTCGGCCTCGTCAACGGCCTCGCCTTTGCCGTGATTACCGGCGTTGCCGCGGTGGCGTGGTTCAAGATGCCGGGGCTCGGCGTCGTGATCGGCCTTGCCATGCTGTGCAACCTGATTGCCGGCGCGCTCGGCGGCATTCTGATTCCGATGGTGCTGGAGCGGGTGCGGGCGGATCCGGCGGTGGCGTCGGGCACCTTCGTCACCACCATCACCGACGTGGTCGGCTTCTTCTCGTTTCTCGGCATCGCCACGCTGTGGTTCGGGCTGAAATAACCCGATTCCGCCGGCCGCATTATCGTTAATCAAGGTTTAACGCGCATCGCCGACACTTGCCGGCCTGGAGTCGGACATGCAGCGCTTGCGGCTGAAAGCGGACGGACGGATCGTCGAACTGCGGGACGGGCAGGAGTTTCCGCTCGTACCGGCGCCGCCCGCCGCGCCGGCGGAGGCGGCAGCACCCCCGGCGGTACGCGACCTGCGACGGCGCGCGCGGCTGACACAGCTCGAATTCGCCGCACGGTTAGGGGTGCCGGTCGAGACCATCCGGAACTGGGAGCAGGGCAAACGGATGCCGCGCGGACCGGCGAGGGCCCTGCTCGCCGTGATCGCCCATGCGCCGGAGACCGTCTTTGCCGCCTTAGCCAGGGCCTAACCAAGATCCGGTTCGAACGCCCGTCCCAACCGGAATCCGCCGCGGCGATGTTGGCAGCGCGCTCCGCACGGAACATAATGGGCTTCGAT
>CALROE020000589.1:0-3391 GCA_943369715.1 Bradyrhizobium ivorense | reverse complement strand
GCCGGGTATCGGTACGAAGGTGCCGGAATTGGTCTGCTGGGTACCACTGGTTTGTGCGTACAAGGCCATGATCGCTCTCCCGTTGCCGTGCGCATGTTAACAACAAAGGGTTGAGTGAGGCAATATTGAAATTCGGGCAGACCGGCACGCGCGCGGTTCGGAGAGCGGACGCCGGCCCCGAGCCGACACCGCCGGCTCCGATGCCTTCGCCGGCTCTTGCGCATTTGCGGCCGCAATGCCCGCCACCTATAGTCACAGCGTCGAAATCGAACAGGACTGCCCGCTTGGAATGCAAACTTCTTGAAATCGCCATGGTGTTTGCGGGCCCGGCGCCGCGCCGCGCGTTGACCCGATGAAGCGCGTCGCGATCTGGGCATTCTACGCCGTCGGCGCGCTCGCGATCGGTTACCTAGCGCTGTACGCCTATGCCGTGTTCACCGGGCAGGACCTGCAGCCGGGTAAGCCGATCCACATTTTCCGCAGGCCGGATGCGCCGAGTTATTCCCAACTCGACAGGCAAGTACCGGGGTCATTGCAAGACCAGCGGTCGCCCGAATGCCGGCTCCGCGAAGCAATCCCGGGCTGACCCCGGGACCGTTGGATTGCTTCGCCGCCTGCGGCTCCTCGCAATGACGACATCACGCCGTCGCGGCAACGCGGCCATAGTCGCCCGATCCCGCGGGCGTGATCGGCAGGCCGCCGTCGGCATATTCGTTCAGCTTGTTGCGCAGCGTGCGGATCGAGATGCCGAGAATGTTGGCGGCGTGGGTGCGATTCCCCAGGCAATGCTTCAGCGTCTCCAGGATCAGGTCGCGTTCGACGTCGGCGACGGTACGGCCGACCAGCGCGCGGGTCACCTGTTCGGCGGCGAAGGTGGCATGCGCCACCGCCGGTACGGTTTTCGCCAGATCGAGACGGTCTCCGTCGGGGGTCAGGATGGCCTCGACCCCGATCTCGTCGCCCTGCGCCATCAGCACCGAGCGATGCATGGTATTTTCGAGCTCACGGACGTTGCCCTGCCAGCGGTTGGCGCTCAGCACGCGCTTGGCCTCGGCCGAGATCGGTCGCAGCGGCACGCCGTTGGCATCGGCGTATTTCTTGGCGAAATGCTGCGCCAGTTCGAGAATATCCGCGGGCCGCTCGCGCAACGGCGGGATCTTCAGGTTCACGACGTTGAGCCGGAACAGCAGATCCTCGCGGAAGGTGCCTTCGCGCACCGCGTCCGCCAAATTGCGGTTCGAGGTCGCGATGATGCGGATGTCGACCGGCACCGGCCGGGTGCCGCCGACGCGGTCGATCACGCGCTCCTGGATGGCGCGCAGCAGCTTGGACTGCAGCCGCACGTCCATCTCGGAGATTTCGTCGAGCAGCAGGGTGCCGCCGGTGGCTTCCTCGAATTTTCCGATCCGGCGGGCGATCGCGCCGGTGAAGGCGCCCTTCTCGTGGCCGAACAGTTCGGATTCCAGGAGATGCTCGGGGATCGCCGCGCAATTGATCGATATGAACGGCTTCTTGGCGCGGTGCGAGCGGGTGTGGACATAGCGCGCCAGCACTTCCTTGCCGGTGCCGGATTCGCCGGTCACCATCACGGAGGCGTCGGAACCGGCAATCTGCTGCGCCAGCTTTATCACTTTCGCCATCGCCTCGTCGCGGTAAACGAGGTCGCGGGAATCGTTGGCGACGGCGGCGAGCACCGCGGCGATCAGTTCCGGATCGGGCGGCAGCGGGATGTATTCCTTGGCGCCGGCGTGGATCGCCGCGACCGCGGCGCGGGCGTCATTGGTGATGCCGCAGGCGACGATCGGCACATGGATGTGTTCGGCCTCCAGCCGGATCACCAGATCGCGGATGTCGAGGGCGACGTCGACCAGCAGCAGGTCGGCGCCCTTGCCGCTGCGCAGCACGCCCATCGCCTGGTCGAGGCCCTCCGCATGGGTGACGGAAGCACCATTGTCCATGGCGATCTTGGTGGCGGTCGTAAGCTGGCCCTTCAGGGTGCCAACGATGAGAAGCCGCATGATGTTCTCCTGTTCGTCCGTTCGCGCTCGTTTCGAGCCGTATCGTTATGAGCGCCCTTAGGCGCGTTCCGCCTTGATGATTTCAGTCATGGTCACGCCGAGCTTGTCTTCGACCAGCACCACTTCGCCGCGCGCCACCAGCCGGTTGTTGACGTAGATATCGATGGCTTCGCCGACGCGGCGATCGAGTTCCAGCACGGTGCCGGGCCCGAGCTTCAGCAACTCGCCGACATCCATCTTGGAGCGGCCCAGCACCGCCGAAACCTGGACCGGCACGTCGAATACCGCTTCGAGGTCGGCGGCAATGCGCGAAGCCTGTTCGTCTTCCAGATAGGCCACGTCATCGACCGGCAGCGCGTCTGCGGAGTTGAGATCGGGAAGCGGAACCTGTGCGTCGGTGTCACTCATGGGTTAGTCCTCGTAGCCGGATTGCCGGCCTGGTCGCGGGACGCAATGTAGCGCCCGACAAGTTCGTTGATCTTGGCTTCGATCGCCGCGCGCTCCAGCACCACGCCGCCGTCGGCCCACTCGATCCTGCAATCGCCGGTCGGAATGTCCGGCTCGGCCAGGATGACGAGGCGGCCTTCGAAGCCGCTTTGCTTCGCCTGCCGCTCGATCCGCTCGCGCGCGGCCTCATAGAGGGAATCGTTGATCCGGACCACGAGATGCGGCGTCGCCACCAGATGCGAGAAGCAGTCGCTGACCAGCCCGATGATCTCGCCGAGCGGCTCGCCGGCGATCAGCTCGCTGCACAGCTTGCGCGCCACAGCCACCGCGACGTCGACCGCTTCGGTCTCCATCCGGGTTTCGATGCCGGAGAAATTCGTCGCGATGCCGCGAACGCCGATGCCGATCTCCTCGAGCGCCAGCGCGGCGCGGCGGTCGCTTTCCGCCTTCGCCTCGCGCTGTCCGGCATCGAAACCGTCGCGATAGGCGCGGGCCTCGGCGGCGGCGATCTTCTGCGCGATTTCCGACGGCGTGGCTGGGCGCTCCCGCGTCTTGTCGGGGGCGCCGAAGTCCATGTCGAACAGGAATTTTGCGGGTGCGGCCATCAGTACACCAGTTCGTCGTCGGCGCGGTTCTTGGTCAGCATGATCTCGCCCTTGGCGGCGAGGTCCTTGGCGAGGTTGACGAGCAGCGCCTGCGCCTCGTCGACGTCGCGCAACCGCACCGGTCCGAGCGCCGCCATATCGTCGAGCAGCATCTTGCCGGCGCGCGACGACATGTTGCCGAGGAAAAAGCCGCGAACGTCCTCGTTGGCGCTTTTCAGGGCGATGCCGAGCTTGTCCTTGTCGACATTGCGCATCAGGGTCTGGGCCGAGGCGGCGTCGAGCTTGACGAGGTCGTCGAAGGTGAACATCAGCGCCTTGATG
>CALROE020000588.1:0-3392 GCA_943369715.1 Bradyrhizobium ivorense | reverse complement strand
CTTGAGCCGTGCGATCATGTCGCCGGCGTCATTGCGCGGATTGGGGAGCCGCGGGACGTTCGTGTAACCGGAATTGCCGACCACCAGCGCGACCTTGCGCTCGGCGAACGCCGGTTGCGCCATCGTCAACGCGAGCCCCAAAATGGCCGCCGCACAACGAATCATTGAGCTGAAATACATGGTCCGCAGCCTCAACATTTCTAAAATAGCCGTCCTTCCGTCTCCCGCTTTGATCCAAGTTAAGATCGGACAAGCGCAGTGTGCTTCTGGGGATTTCACCTAAAGCCCACCACTCGATGTTTGCGTCGGCTCACCTCATGACTTCAAGCGTCCAAGGCAAGCGGGGGCAGCCCGGGATTGTCAATGAGCGCCTCTGCTCAGCCCTCACGTAAAAAGCCGCCGGGCCAAGGTCCGGCGGCTTGCGCGTCGAAAGAAAGGCCGCGACAAGCAGGCCTTCGGCCCATCTCGCCTAGTGTGAGCGATAGCTCCGTCCCGCTTCGGATGCGAGCCAATCATCCCAAGTCATGAGCTTCAACCCGATCGATCCATAGTTCACGCGCTTGAACCCGTCAGGTCCCTGCGTGACGGCAGCCGGCACGATGTTCTCGACCTCCTGTGCCATGACGCCGACATACAGCTGTTCACTCCAGTTGTACCGGTAGCGATAGAGGCCGAGGCCGTTATGGGCTCGTCCGAGCAGGGCGATGTCGTGCTTCAGGCGGACGTCGGAATAGCACGTGCCGCCGGGGCACCCGCTCGGTCCGTCGCTATGAGGTGCTGGTCGCGAAGGTTCGCGATGGCCTCCTCCGCTAAGACCACCAGCGATACCAATGCCGATCCCGATACCCTGCATGATGACTTCGGGGGGGATCCCAGGTTCCGGACGGCGCCTGGTGATGACCTCTTCGCGCGGTTCTGTACGCCTCACACGTTTGGTCGGTGCCTCTTCCACCTTCCTCTTGAGCTGCTTGGTGGGCTCAACCGGGCACGGGCACGTCGGCCCCAGCGCAACGTTGACCGGCTGCGCGCCGAATTCGCGATTGAGGACGCGCTCCCGCAGCTTGCGCGCGGTCGCGGCCAGATCGCTGTCCGGATAGTTCGCCAGGAATGCCTGGTAGGAGGACGCGGTATTGATCGCAACGGCCGTAGCCCACGATCGCATCACATAGCGGCGTTCAAGCTGTACGCGTGCGCGCATGTTATAGGGAGGCTGGGCGAACAGCGCGACAAAAGCTTCATAGGCCGGGACCGAGTCCTCGGCGATGACCAGCTCGTAGGCCATTTTCGGATCCTTGCCCCGCAGTTCCTTGCGCCACTCCTCCATGCTCCGCCCTGCCGACGGCTTCTTGGTAGCCTCCACAGCTTTCCCACCCGAGGGCCCAGGCGCTGCACCGGCTTCACCAAAAAACTTGAATTCGGTGGTCAGGGACGAACTCTCCCATGGAATTTGCCTGCCGTCGGTCGCCTGGTTGACCGCGACGCGGACGCGCTTGAAGGCTTCCTCGATCGGCAGGTTCGGCTCCTTCGCGACTGCCAGCAGCGCGGTCGTGTAGGGGCTGTTGACGCCGCTGCCGTCTTCCGCCACCGCACCCGGCGAGGTCGAATAGGAAATGAACGAACCGGCTGCTCCGGCCCTGGTGTCGACAATGGCAAGCCCATGGCCCGCCGCCGTGTTGATGCCGGGGAACGGATTGTTGCGGCAGGCATCGAGCATGATGATCCGCATCCGCGTCGGGATTGCTCCCAACGTATTCAGGACGTCGTTGAGCCGGACCGCTTGCAGAGGGATATCAGCCTCACGTTTCGGATCGACATCGACCGGCACGAGATAGTTCTCGCCATCAACTTGCAGGCCGTGGCCGGCATAGAACACCAGCGCCACGGTATCGGGGCCACTCTCGGAAACCTTGGCGGAGAAATCGCTCACCGTCTGGCGCATGTCATTTTGCGACAGGTCTGCAGCCGTGGTCACCTTGAAGCCGGCGTTGCCGAGCATTTCGGTCATTTTCTGGGCGTCGTTGGCCGGGTTCGGCAGCGCCACCACCGAACGATAGGCTGACTGGCCGATGACCAGCGCGACTCGGTTCTCGGCAAAGGCGGAAGGAGCAGCCAACTGGAAGAGCAGCAGGACTCCCGATGCCAGCAATCGATTGTGAATAGAACGGCGAGACATGGCGTCACCTCTTGGAGAAGCACCGGGGAACCCCAAACATTTTTCATCATTATCCAGTCGATCATGCGTTCCCTTGATCTGCGTCAATCCAGGGATACCCTCAGGCCGTGCCCCGGACAGGGTGGCGGCAGCGACCGTTCAACTCGGGCAGTGCGAGCAGCGAGAGGCTCTTCTTCGGGACCGGGGCTCTTATGCGCGGATCATCCGCCGAAGGCGGTATGTCGAGCTCCCGGCATGCCGCGGGCGCAGTTCTCCCCGCAGCTACTTTCCTTCCAGGGTGTTGACGGCTTCCCATCCGGGCGGAGGCGGATTGTCGGCAAATCGCTTCGCCCGGTCGCGAAACAGCGCCGACGGAGGATCCATCGCGGAAACCCGGGCAAAGCATTCAACGGCGCGGCTGAATTCGCGAGCTCGCCAGCAGGCAAGGCCCTCGGCATAGGCACCTGCCTTTATCGATTGCTCGGGGGTCTGCTGGCCGGACTCGGCCAAAGGTTCGTAGATCTTGACGGGATCAGACCGTCCCTTGACCCGGATTGCATCGAGTTCTCGCCACGCGAAGGTCGTTCCGGTCAATGTCACCGTCATCTCCGACGCCATGATCGAAGTGCCAAAATACTTGTTTGCGCCCTCGAGCCGCGATGCGACGTTCACGGCATCGCTCATCACCGTGTAGTTGAAGCGCCGCCGTGAGCCGATGTTGCCGACCAGCGCATCACCGGAATTGAGCCCGATGCGGTGGGCCAGCTTGTGTCCCCGAAAGGCGACATTCTCCCGATTGAGCTCTTCGAGCCGGTCACGGCAATGCAGCGATGCGCGTACTGCATTGCAGGCATGATCGGGATCGCTGACCGGCGCCCCAAATACCGCAACGATCGAATCGCCGACGTACTTGTCGACATAGCCTCCGTAGCTCTCGATGATATCCGTCATCGCCGAAAGATATTCGTTCATCAACGCGACGAGCGCATTGGGCGGCATCTTCTCGGAGATCGTCGAGAATCCGGCTATATCCGAAAAGAAGACCGTGATGTTGCGCATCTCGCCGCCCAGTTCCGGCATCTTTTCCGACGTCAGCATGGTTTCGATGACCTGGGGCGCGAGATAGAGCGCAAAACTCTTGCGCAGGAAACGATCTTCCTGATCCGCGACGACGAAGCGGTATCCGACCATGGCGGCCAGAGCCATGAATCCGGCTAGAATCGGCTCGCTCAACGGCAGC
>CALROE020000587.1:0-3392 GCA_943369715.1 Bradyrhizobium ivorense | reverse complement strand
ATCAGGCGTGCCTGGCGGACCGGCTTTTGAGCCCTGTCGCGCGGTCCGATGGACTCTTTCTGTTCACGGAGAACGAACAGAGGCCACGAAATCCGGCCCGGATGACTGGTTAAAGAATCGTCATTAACCCAGTCTATTTGCAAATCATAAACGCCCCGTTGGCAGTCTGGTGAAGTCCAGGAGGGTGCCATGGTGATTTATCCCGTGCCTGCCGCGGTGACGCAGGCCAAGATCCAGCTTGTCATCGACGAGACCGCAAAAGCGCATGCGACGGTCATCAACAGCGACGTGCGGGCGCTTGTCGAGGTTCAGCGACAGGCCGAGCAGCAGGCCCTGGTCGACGTCAAGGCCTGACGCTAGCGCCGATCAACGCCCGGAAGTGACGCGATGAGCGGTGACTTCCGGCACTGGCGCTTTTCCGTCGTGACGTGCCGAGCTAACGATGTTAGTCCAACCAACTGATTTGGGGGGCTATCTTGCCGCCCGAAACAGATGGATGGCGAGGAAACCCACCGATGCGCGTTGCTGCTTTCGCGATTGTGACCATCGCGACGATTTGGACCGCGGCGCCGGCTCGGGCCCAGACCTATGATCCGAAATACCCGGTCTGCCTCGAGATCTACGGCGAAGACGGCAGCGTCATCGAATGCGGCTTCACCTCGCTGGCGCAGTGCACGCAGGCGGCATCGGGCGGGCGCTCCGCCATGTGCTTCAACAATCCCTATTTTACGAGTGCGGCCGCGCCTGCGGTAGCGCGTCCCGAAGCCCCGGTACGCAGTCCTGCACGGCGTTGAAAGCCGCATGTCCGCCTTGAGGTGGAGCGGGGTGGAACCGTGGATCGCCGGGGAATTGACGAAGCCCTGCGCCTTGGTGTCGCGGCCACCGTCCCACGACCTCTGAAAGCGCCGCCGGACGGCGGGTTCGGGCCGGCTTTGCCAGCCACCGGACACAGAAGAGGGACGTCAACCCCTTGACCCGGCTCGCCAGTCGTTCTGTGATGCGGGCGAGCTATTCCGTCGCTGCACGTTGAGGGGCCTGCTGCGACCGCCGATCCATCGCCTGACCGGACTGCGCATCGAACTGCCGGTCAGGCATGCCGTTTGCAGGGATGGATTATCGGATCGGCCCATCGACGTGCGCGAGGATAGGCAACCGTTCCGGACGACCCTTGAAAGGCCTTGCCATGAAACGTGTATCCCTGGTTTTCACCGTTGCTCTCGCCGCCGGCCTGACGGCTCAGGCCGCATCCGCGCAAACCCTCAAGACGGTCAAGGACCGCGGCCTGTTATCCTGCGGCGTCGGCCAGGGTCTGCCGGGATTCTCGTCGCCTGACGACAAGGGCAACTGGACCGGGCTCGATGTCGATGTCTGCCGCGCGATCGCCGCCGCCGTCTTCAACGACCCCAGCAAGGTCAAGTTCGTGCCGTTGTCCGCCAAGGATCGCTTCACGGCGCTGCAGTCCGGCGAAATCGACGTGCTTTCGCGCAATACCACCTGGAC
Source organism: Bradyrhizobium ivorense (assembly GCA_943369715.1). Classification (GTDB taxonomy): domain Bacteria; phylum Pseudomonadota; class Alphaproteobacteria; order Rhizobiales; family Xanthobacteraceae; genus Bradyrhizobium; species Bradyrhizobium ivorense_A. The sequence continues at coordinate 1,892 of CALROE020000587.1, read as the reverse complement.
GCTTTCCCGTGACACCTCGCTCGGCGCCAATTTCACCGGCGTGACCTATTACGACGGTCAGGGCTTCATGGTGAAAAAGTCCCTCAAGGTCAATTCCGCGCTGGAGCTGAACAGCGCATCGGTCTGCGTGCAGACCGGCACCACGACGGAGCAGAACCTCGCCGACTACTTCAAGGGCAACAACATGAAGTACGAGGTGATCGCATTCGGCACCAACGACGAAGCCGTCAAGGCCTACGAGTCCGGACGCTGTGACGTCTTCACCACCGACGTTTCCGGGCTCTATTCCGATCGTCTGAAGCTTGCCAACGCCGCCGATCATGTCGTGCTTCCGGAAGTGATTTCGAAGGAGCCGCTCGGCCCGATGGTGCGCCATGGCGACGACCAGTGGTTCGACATCGTGAAATGGACGCTTTACGCGATGATCACCGCCGAAGAACTCGGCATCACCCAGAAGAACGTCGATGAAATGGCGAAATCGACCAAGCCGGAAATGAAGCGGGTGTTCGGGACCGATGGAAATCTCGGGGAACAGCTCGGCCTAACCAAGGATTGGGTCGCGCGGATCGTGAAAGCCGTCGGCAATTACGGCGAAAGCTTCGACCGCAACGTCGGCGTCGGCTCGAAGCTCGGCATTGCCCGGGGCATCAACGCGCTCTGGAACAAGGGTGGAATCCAGTACGCGCCGCCGATCCGCTGATCGCCGGCCCAGAGGCTGCGGCGATGGCCATCGAACCCCGAAAACCTCCGCCGCAGTTTGTCGCCAAACTGCAGCGCGCGCTCGGTGGTCGCGCGGGATGGGGCGGATTCGTCATCCAGATTGTGTTCGTCGCGGCGATCGCCTGGATCGCCTATGAAATCGTCGCCAATGCCCGCGCCAATCTGCAGGCGCAGCGGATTACCGCCGGCTTCGGCTTCATGGCGAATACGGCCGGTTTTGACGTCAATCAGAACCTGATCCCGTATTCCGGATCCGACTCCTATACCCGCGTGTTTCTCGTCGGCTTGCTCAACACGCTGTCGGTCTCGATCGTCGGCATCTTCTTCGCCACCGTGTTTGGATTCCTGGTGGCCCTGGGCCGGCTATCGCCGAACTGGCTATTGTCGAAGATCGCGGGCGGTTATGTCGAGCTGATCCGCAACCTGCCGCTCCTGTTCCAGATTCTGTTCTGGTACCTCGCGGTGCTGGCCGCGCTGCCGAACCCGCGGCAGAGCGTGTCGCTATTCGGCAGCTTCTTTCTCAGTAACCGCGGCTTCGTGGTTCCAAAGCCGATCGGCAATCCCGGTTTCGAGCCATTCGTGGCGGCCATCGTGCTTGCGGTGATCGCTTCGCTGCTGCTGCAGCGCTACGCCCGCAAGCAACTGTTCGACCACGGCCGGATGATCCGGATCTGGCCCTGGGTGCTGGGGATGATGATCGGGCTGCCCGTGGTGAGTTCGCTCATATTCGGCGCACCGGTCAAGTTCGAAATTCCCGAGCTCAAGGGCTTCAATTTCGCCGGCGGCTCGCGCGTCATTCCGGAATTCGTGGCGCTGGCCGTGGCGCTGTCGACCTATACGGCGGCCTTCATCGCCGAGATCGTGCGCGCCGGCATCCAGTCGGTGCACAAGGGGCAGATGGAGGCAGGCTCATCGCTCGGGCTGCAGCGCGGTTCGACGTTGCGGCTGATCGTGGTGCCGCAGGCCATGCGGGTGATCCTGCCACCGCTGACCAACCAGTATCTCAATCTCACCAAGAACTCGTCGCTGGCGGTGGCGATCGGATATCCCGATCTCGTCTCGGTGTTCGCAGGCACGACGCTGAGCCAGACCGGGCAGGCGATTGAAATCATCGCGATCACCATGGGCGTCTATCTGCTGATTTCGCTGGTGACCAGTGCGATCATGAGCTT
>CALROE020000586.1:0-3397 GCA_943369715.1 Bradyrhizobium ivorense | reverse complement strand
CGGGATGAGGGCCTTCCTCCGCGCGAAAGCCCGCATGTCCGTCCCTGCCACCTTCTCCTTCGACTCCCCCGGCGACGCCGCCCGCGCGGCGGAGCTGCGGCGGGTCAAGGCACTGGCGACGCTGGTGCTGGCGGGCACGCTGGCGCTGTTCGTAACGGCGAAGGCGTTGCTGCACGTGCATCCCGCCTTCGGCTTCGTTGCGGCGTTCGCGGAGGCTGCCACCATCGGCGGCCTCGCCGACTGGTATGCCGTGGTGGCGCTGTTCAAAAGGCCCCTGGGACTGCCGATCCCGCACACCGCGATCATCCAGAGCAACCAGCACCGCATCGCCGACAAGCTCGGCGAATTCATCGAGGTACACTTCCTTGAAGCAGCCCCGGTCGAGGCCAAGCTGCGCCAGATCGATTTCGGCTCGTTCGTCGCCGACTGGCTGCGCGACCGCAAGCGCAGCGACGATCTCGCGCGTTTCGTGCTGCGGCTGCTGCCGGAAGCGTTGTCGGCGACGGAAACCTCGGGGCTGATGACGTTCATTACCCGCCGGATTACCACCCAGCTGCAGGAAATCGATCTGGCGCCGCTCGCCGCCGGCACGCTGCGAGGCTTCGTGCAGGAGGGACGGCATCAGGGCCTGCTCGACGACATCCTGCGCGTGGTGCATCAGTCGCTGACCCAGGCCGAAACCATGGCGGTGATCCGGGAAAAAATCCGCGGCGAATTGCCGACGCTGCTGAAGCTGTATCGTGCCGACAAGTTTCTGGTGAACCGGATCGTGGCGTCCGCGACGACGTTTTTCGAGGAAGTGAAAAACGATCCGAAGCATCCATTCCGCGACGAGTTCAACCGCATGCTGCTGTCCTTCGTCGACCGGCTCGGCAGCGACCAGGCGTTCGCCGATCGCATCGACGGATTGAAACGCGATCTGCTGGCGCGCCCCGAACTCGGCGACCTCGCGCGCAACATCTGGGCGAATACGCGATCGTTCATCGAACGCAGCGCCTCCGGCGAGACCCAGGTGCTGCAGCAGCATCTGGCCGGCATGTTCGTGAAGGCCGGCGAGACGCTGGCGGCCGATGCCGAGCTGCGCGCCGAAATCAACCAGGGCCTCGTCGCGGTGCTCAGAAGTTTCATCGCCGATCAGAAGAGCGGCGTGTCGAGCTTCATCTCCGATCAGGTCAAGAGCTGGGATATGGGCCAGCTGATCGCGCTGATCGAAATCAACATCGGCAAGGACCTGCAGTACATCCGCTTCAACGGTTCGCTGATCGGCGGGCTTGCCGGATTGGCGCTGTACACCGTGGAATTACTGGTTCGGATGCTGTGACTAAATCATCACTCAGTTCCTTTTAAGTGTGGCGGCCTATTGTCCCGAGGCGGGTCAGCCGCTTGAATGCCGGAATCAGCGCCATAGCTTGCTTCGAGTGATGTTGCGTTGCGGAACGATTTGACGAGGTTTGCGTCTTCCTATGGTCGACAGGCCGGCTGCCAGATTGCAAGGGGCCGGCTCAGAGAGGAGCTATGATGTCCGCGACTACCCAGACGCTACGCGCGCCGTCCAAAACCCTGATGTTCATGGAGGGGCGCGCCCTTCACGAATTTGGCGCCTTTCTCGGCGCCCTGCCGTTGCTCAGTCTCGCCCCCAGGGGAGATGGGCACCCGGTGCTGGTGCTGCCCGGTCTGATGGCGTCGGACACCTCGACGCGGCCGCTGCGCAGCTTCCTGAACAACCGCGGCTATGCCGCCAGCGGCTGGCGCCAGGGCCGCAATCTCGGCCTGCGCCATGGCGTGCAACATGCCATGGTCGACCTGGTGCACGAACTCAACGATACCCACGGCCGCAAGATCAGCTTGGTGGGCTGGAGCCTCGGCGGCCTCTACGCGCGTCAACTGGCGAAAATGATGCCGGACCGCGTGCGCTCGGTGATCACGCTCGGCAGCCCGTTCGCCAGCGGCCCGAAGGCCACCAACGCCTGGCGGGTCTACGAGATGGCGAGCGGCCGCAGCGCCGACGAGGAAGATCACCGCTTTGGCGGATCGCTCTCGGAAACGCCGCCGGTGCCGACCACCGCGATCTTCAGCCGCACCGATGGCATCTGCGCGTGGCAGGGCTGCATGGAAAAGGCCTCGCCGACATCGGAAAGCATCGAGGTCGAAGGCAGCCATTGCGGCATGGGTCATCATCCCGCCGTGGTCTACGCCGTGGCCGACCGTCTCGCCCAGGCGGAAGGCACGTGGGCGCCGTTCCAGCGCAGCGGCTGGCGCAGCATGGTCTATCCCGATCCGCACCGGTAAGTTTTATGTTTGCCGCTCCCTCATGGTGAGGAGCGCGTCCGGCAGCGGCCCTTTGCGCTGTCCGGCGCGCGTCTCGAACCATGAGAGCCCGGCTCGCCGCCATTGTCGCTTTCCCGAAGAACGCGGTATGCGTTTGATATGCCGCAGCCGCTTGCCCGCATCATCGAACAGCTCAAGCGCGAACCCTCGCGCACCGGCTCCATCGTCATCACGGTGTTCGGCGACGCCATCGTGCCGCGCGGCGGCTCGGTCTGGCTCGGCACGCTGCTTGAATTCTTCAAGGTGCTCGACATCGACAGCGGCGTGGTGCGCACCGCGATGTCGCGGCTCGCCGCCGACGGCTGGCTCGAACGCGACAAGGTCGGCCGCAACAGCTTTTATCGGCTGGCGGCGAAGGGGCGACAGACCTTCGATGCCGCGACAAGGCACATCTATGATCCGCAACCTTCCAAATGGACCGGGCGCTTCGAACTGCTGCTGATCGGCAACGGCGAAGACCGCGACGCCGCCCGCGAGGCGCTGAAGAATGCCGGCTTTGGCAGCCCGCTGCCGGGCGTGTGGGTCGCGCCGTCAGGCGTGCCGATCCCGGAGGAAGCCGCCTCCGCAATCCGGCTGGAAGTTTCCGCCGAGGATGACAGCGGCCGCCGCCTGCTCAGCGAGAGCTGGCCGCTGCATCGCACCGCTGACGCCTATCTGAAGTTCATGAAGACCTTCGAGCCGTTGCGCAACTGGCTCAGCCGCCGTGACCGCCTGTCGGAAATCGACGCCTTCACCGCGCGGATCCTGCTGATCCATCACTACCGCCGGGTGGTGCTGCGCGATCCGCTGCTGCCAACGGCGCTGTTGCCGGCGGACTGGCCGGGGCGGGCCGCCCGAAAACTCTGTGGCGAGATCTACCGCGGGGTGCTTCCTGCGTCGGAACAATGGCTTGACCGCAACGCAACCAATCCAGCCGGGCCGCTGCCGGCGGCCGGCACGGAACTGGCGCGCCGGTTCGCGGATACGTAATTATGTTACAAGAATGTATTGAGATTTTTGCATACTGATATATGTTGGAGGCGTTCCAGGGAGATCGGCATGTACACGCAGGCGCTCAACACGTCCGATG
>CALROE020000585.1:0-3398 GCA_943369715.1 Bradyrhizobium ivorense | reverse complement strand
CAGTGAAATTCTGATCGAGGCGCGGCGCGACGGAACCTCCGTACTGCTCAGCGTCACCGACCATGGGCCGGGGATACCGGAAGCCGACCGCAGCAAAGCGGTGGAGCGGTTTGTCCGGCTGGAGGCCAGCCGCACCCAGCCCGGCTCCGGCCTCGGCCTCAGCCTGGCCTCGGCGGTGGCGACGCTGCATGGCGGCGAACTCAGGCTCGGTGACGGCCATCCCGGCCTGACGGCGACATTGGCGATCCCGGCCCGGGCCGGCGCCAGCGACAGGCTTGCGGCCCAAACGCCGGATGTGCCACAGAAGGTGGCATGACCTCATCCGCGAAGGGCGACGCGGACCAACATCGTCTGGCCGCGCGTTTCGTGGACGGACCGCATGTGTCCGCTCCCGACAAGGCCGAAGCGCGACTGGCAGACTGGCTGACCGATCTGGCGCCGGCGCAGGCGGCTGCGATCGCGGAACTGACCGGCCGGTTCCCGCGCGCCAGGACCATCCTTCTCGGTATCGCCGAAGCCTCACCCTATCTGTTCGATCTGCTGCGCGCCGACGCCGCCCGCGCGATCCGGTTGCTCGAATGCGAGCCGGAGCCGCATCTGGCCCGTCTGATCGAAAATACCTGCCGCGATGTCGCGTCCGCGTCCGCCGAGGCCGACGTGATGCAGTTGCTTCGCCGCATGAAATCGGAGGCGGCGCTGCTGATCGCGCTGTGCGACATCGGCGGGCTCTGGCCTGTCATGCAGGTGACGGCAGCGCTGACCGATCTCGCTGTATCCTCGGTGCAGGCGGCGCTGCGCTTTTTGCTGCGGCAGGAAGCCGGGCGCGGCCGGCTGACGCCGCCCAGTTTCGAGTCCCCCGAGGACAACAGCGGCCTCGTGGTGCTCGCCATGGGCAAGATGGGTGCGGGCGAGCTGAATTATTCCAGCGACATCGACCTGATCGTGTTCTTCGATTCCGAAGCGCCGACGCTGGCGCCCGACATCGAGCCGCAGACGTTCTTCGTGCGCGTCACCCAGGCGCTCGCGCGGATCCTGCAGCAGCGCAACGGTGACGGCTACGTGTTCAGGGTCGATCTGCGGCTGCGGCCGGATCCGTCCTCGACGCAGGTCGCGATCTCGATGGCGGCGGCGCTGCATTATTACGAGCGGGACGGGCGGACCTGGGAACGCGCCGCCATGATCAAGGCGCGGCCCTGCGCCGGCGACGCCAGGGCCGGCGAGGCGCTGGTGGCGGAAATCGCCCCCTTCGTCTGGCGCAAGCATCTGGATTTCGCGGCGCTGGCCGACGTCCATGACATGAAGCGGCAGATGCAGACCTTTCGCGGCCAGAGCGAGATCGCGGTCGAGGGGCACAACGTCAAGGTCGGGCGCGGCGGCATTCGCGAGATCGAGTTTTTCGCGCAGACCCAGCAATTGATCGCCGGTGGCCGGCATCCGGAATTGCGGGTGCGGCCGACGCTGCAGGCCCTGCAAGTGCTGGCCTCGAGCAACTGGATCACCTTCGCCGCCCGCGATGAACTCACCGCGGCTTACATCTTCCTGCGGCGGGTCGAACACCGGCTGCAGATGGTCGCGGATGAGCAGACCCATGCCTTGCCCGACGACGCCGAGACGATGGAGCGGTTCGCCGCCTTCTTCGGCTACGCCAGCCGCGCCGCCTTCGCCAGCGACTTGCTGGGCCATCTCAACGTCGTGCAGGGGCATTACGGCAAGCTGTTCGAGGGCGATCCGGCCGGCACCGCGCAATTGCCGGCGGCGGACTATAGCGCCGGTCCTGACGATCCCAGGCTGATCGAGCATCTGGTCTCGCTCGGCTTCAAGAAGCCGGTCGTGGTGGCGGGAACCGTCCAGCAATGGCTGACCGGCGATTATCGCGCGCTGCGCATCGAGGCGACGCGCAACGCCTTCGTCGAGTTCATCCCGGGATTGATCGACGGCCTGGCGCATTCGGAGGAGCCGGACAATGCGGTGGCGGCGTTCGACCGCTTTCTGCAGGCGCTGCAGCGTGGCGGGCGGCTGATCTCGCTGCTCAGCCAGAACCGCGAGCTGGTGGCGCTGGTGGCGCTGATCCTCGGCGCGGCACCCCGGCTCGGCGACATGCTGGCGCGGCAGCCGCAGATCATGGACGGCCTGATCGATCCGCGCTTCTTCGGCGCCATGCCGGACCAGCGTGAACTGTCGGCGCGGCTCGCGGCGACACTGGCGGATGCCAATTCCTACGAAGAGTTTCTCGACCGGCTGCGGCTGTTCGGCCAGGAGAGCCTGTTCCTGATCGGGACAAGGATCCTGTCCGGCACGGTTTCCGCCCAGCAGGCCAGCACAGCCTTCGCCGACGTCGCCGAGGGCATCGTCCACACCGTGCATGGCCTCGTCACCGACCGGTTCGCGGCCCAGCACGGCCGCATCAAGGGGCAGCAGACCGCGATCCTGGCAATGGGCAGGCTCGGCAGCCGCGAGATGACCGCGTCATCCGATCTCGATCTGATCCTGCTGTATGATTTCGATCACGACTATCCTGACTCCGACGGCGAGCGGTCGCTGCATGGCGCGCAATATTTTGCCCGCTTCACCCAGCGGCTGATCAGCGCCTTCACGACGCGGACCAATTACGGCGTGCTCTATGACGTCGACATGCGGCTGCGCCCGTCGGGCCGCGCCGGGCCGGTGGCCTCGCGGATCGACTCCTTCGCCGACTATCAGGAACGCGAAGCCTGGACCTGGGAACACATGGCGCTGACCCGTGCGCGCGTGATCTCGGCGCCGCCGGAGTTGCGCGCGCGCATCGAGAGCATCATTCGCGCCGCGCTGACGCGGCCGCGCGATCGCGCCAGCGTCGCCGGCGACGTCGTGGACATGCGCCGCGCCATCGCGCTGGCGAAGGGCGAGAACGAGGTCTGGGATCTGAAGTATGCCGCCGGCGGCACGGTCGATATCGACTTCATCGCGCAATATCTCCAGCTGGTTCACGCCGCCGACAGACCGGAGATTCTCGACGTCTCCACGCTGCAGGTGCTCGACAGCGCCGCACGGCTCGGCGTGCTGGCGCAACCGGCGGCGGAGACCCTGCGTTCGGCGACGCGGCTCTATCATGACCTCACCCAGATCCTGCGGCTCTGCGTCACCGAAAAATTCAAGCCGGAAACCGCGGGCGACGACCTCCTGCGCGTGCTGGCGCGGGCCGGCGACGCCCCCGACTTTTCCGCGCTGGAGGCGCGGGTCAAGGAGACCCAGACCGAGGTGAGGCGGGTGTTCGGGGATATCGTCGAAGGCCGGAGCTAGCTTGAGCTCCCCTCCCTCCCACGCGCCCTTGCGCGTGGTGGGGAGGGGGCGGGGGTGGGGGGTGCCTCAGCGAATTCGCTGCCAGCGGAGTACGCCGAGAGACCCCCCCCCCCCCCCCC
>CALROE020000584.1:0-3403 GCA_943369715.1 Bradyrhizobium ivorense | reverse complement strand
TCTGGCAGCCCCGCGATATCTGCGGCTACCAGCGAGCAAGACCTATGCGTAGATGGCTTCCGATCATCGGTTTCCTCGCACTCGCGATCGGGCTGCTGTGGATCGGTCAGGGCACCGGCGTGATCGCCTGGCCGGCGTCCAGCTTCATGATCAAGCAGACCCAGTGGGCCTGGTACGGCGCGGCGCTGGCCGGGCTCGGGCTGCTCCTGATCTGGCGCGGCAATCGTTGAATTCGTAGGGTGGGCAAAGGCGCGTTTGCGCCGTGCCCACCCTACGAACTCAATCGCAAGGACAACACATGGCAACCAAACTCTTCGATCTCTCCGCCAAGGTGGCCATCGTCACCGGCGGCAATGGCGGCATCGGGCTCGGCATGGCGCGGGGGCTGGCGGAAGCCGGCGCCGACATCGCGGTGGTCGGGCGCAATGAAGCCAAGTCGAACGCCGCGGCCGCCGAACTCAGGGCGTGCGGCGTCAAGGCGATCGCCGTCACCGCCGACGTCACCGACAAGGCTGATGTCGCGGCCATGGTCGATCGCGTCGCAAGAGAACTCGGCCGCATCGACATTCTCGTCAACAATGCCGGCATCAATATCCGCAAGCCGCCGCACGCGCTCGAACTCGAGGAATGGGACAGCGTCATCAAGACCAACCTCACCAGCGCGTTCCTGTGCTCGAAGGCGGCCCACCCCGCCATGAAGGCGGCCGGCGGCGGCAAGATCATCAATATCGGCTCGATGATGTCGATCTTCGGCGCCAGCTTTGCGCCGGCCTATGCCGCCAGCAAAGGCGGCATCGTGCAGTTCACCCGCTCCTGTGCCGCGGCTTGGGCCGCCGACAACATCCAGGCCAACGCCATCCTGCCGGGCTGGATCGACACCGATCTCACCAAGCGCGCCCGCGTCGAGATCGCCGGCCTGCATGATAAAGTGCTGGCCCGCACGCCGGCGGCGCGATGGGGCGCCATCGCCGACTTCGCAGGCATCGCAGTGTTTCTGTCATCAAGCGCCTCGGACTTCGTCACGGGCACCGCAATCCCGGTCGATGGCGGTTTCTCGATCATGGGGTAAGCAACGAAAGGCGCGCCGGGCTCACGCGCACGGCAACATGTTCCGATCACTTCGACGGCAAGGTCCGGGCGAACGCCAGAACATCGATGGCGTCCTTGAGAGGAAAGCCGCGAAGGTTGATCATCGCCGCGCCCGGATGTGCATTGCGAATCTTGTGCAGCACCTCATGCGGGAAGCTGTTGGCCTCGGTGCCGATATACGCCGGCTCCTTGTCGGTGCCCCAGTTGAGTGCGCGACCATCGAACCCGTGGCAGGCGGCGCAAGTGGTCTGAAACAGCCCGGCGCCTCGCGCAGGATCGCCTTTTGCGTTCCCGGTTTTCAGGTCGATCAGACCATCGGCATTGTCCTGTCCCCGGCTGACGAAGATCGCGACGCGCCGCAATTCCTCGTCATTGATCATGTCTTCCTTGTAGCTGTGAGGCGCAGCCCGCAGCAGCGCCATGATCCGGTTCACGTCCCGTCCGAAAGCCCGGCGTATGCCCGTGATGCCGGTATACCGCTCGCCGCTGCCGTACAGACCGTCCTTGCCGTTATAGTCCCAGCCGTGACATTCCACACAGCGCCAGGTGTTCGCGCCCGAGCGCTGCCCGCTCTTCGGATAGGCGGTGTGTGTGCTTTCGGGCCTCTTGCGATCCAGCGCTTCCCACCAATTGTCGTAGATGCGCCCGCCCGCCGCGCGTAACCAGACTTCAGTGGGCTGCCGCGGCGATCCATGGATAAAGTCGGCGAGGCTGCCATGCCCCGCCGGCTCGGCGCTGCCCTTGCCTTCCTGCGCGCAAAGCACCTGGACGCCCGACAGCAGCAGGCCCGCAGCAACAAGCATTGCGAGCGTTCGTCGGGTCGCGCCCATGGCAATACGATCTCTCAGCGTCCGGTACGACCGAAGCCTATTCAGGAACCGCGCGGGTGAGCAAGCAAATATCGCCTGGATCGTTCGGGGCCTCGCAATCGCGCATGCTGTCGTCCCTCCAGGGGCGGCGTTCGACTTCGCATCCATCAGCGCCGAAAGCTCTTGATCTCCGACACGCTGCCGTCGCGGTAGGTCAATTCCACCGAGACCGATCTGGTCGCGGGAGCCAGCTTCAGATAGGGCTGCGCCTCGTGCGGAATCACGCTGGGATCCCTGGGATCGCAGGGCGGCATTTTCAGCACCTTGTCCGGCACCGCACTGTCGATGCCGACGCGCACTTCGCGGATCGCGCAGCGATACGACATCAGGTGCGTGTAATAGACCAAGAGCCCGTTAAACTCGCGAAACGACAGCCAACTGGTCGCGGTCATGTCGAGGATCTTGCGCTGGTCGCGGATCAGCGCGGCCTCGGGATCGAACCGGATCGGAAACGGCCCCTGCAATTCGCCCTGGGCATCGACATAGCGGATCTGGATGACGGAAGCCGGCGCGTCGGCGGGAAGCTCGATCGAGGGATTGGGCATCCGCTTGCGGGTGCGCGGATCGAGCGTGTCGATGAAGCCGGTCTCGCGGAAGGCGCTGGTCTCGCCGATCCGCCAGGAAATCCCCAGCGTCGGGTCGGCGATCGAGAACACGACCGTCCAGCCGCCATTGTGGCGCGAGAACGCGGCGATCGGCGCGTTGACGGAATCGTTCGTCGGCGAGAGGCGCTGCACCGGCGGCAGTGCCGCGACCTGCTGCGGCGGTTCGGCGGATTTGGCGGGCTGAGCCGCCGCCTCGGCCGGCGCTTTGGCCAGACCGTTCAGGAACACGTCGTCGACCATCTGGTCGAAATAGACCGGGATCTGCTTGTGGCGCACGGTCTCCGCCATTTCGCTGACCACACGCCGCGTGCGCTGCGCGACCTGCACCAGGTTCGCGCCGGGCTCGGTGAGCTGCCTGGCGAACGTTCGCGTGAACACCGAATTGGGATTGTCGTCATTGTTGGAGAGACGATCGAGCGCGGTCTGCCGGGGGCCGGCTGAAAAGATCGAGAACACGCCTTCGGGCAATTGCGTCATCGGCGCGAGGCCGCCGCCACCGGCGACCGCGCGGGTGCCCTGGCGTTCGAACGGATTGTTGCGGCAGGCATCGAACACCAGGATAGCGGTGCGCACCTTCTTGTTCTGCAGGCGCTCGATGATGCGGTCGGCGAGAACCGAAGCGTCGCGCACAAGTTCTTCCTGACCCTCGGTCGCGGGCGGCACGTCGGTCGGAAGCAGAAAGTTCTGGCCGGCGATCTCGAAGCCATGGCCGGCGTAGAAGAAGAACGCGGTGTCGCCGGGCCCGACCGCCTTGTCGAACGCCAGCAGCGTCTGGCTGAAGGCGGCGCGCGTCTGGTTCTCCGCGACCATCACGGTAAAGCCGAGCTGCTTCAGCGTATC
>CALROE020000583.1:0-3406 GCA_943369715.1 Bradyrhizobium ivorense | reverse complement strand
CGAGATCACGCCGTATCAGTGGGTGCATCCGGATGAGGAGAGGTGAGCCTTTGTCGGCGGAGGCCGTCATTCCCCGGCGATGCGCAGCATCGAACCGGGAATCCCGAAGCGACCGCTGAGGCGGTTCTTGACCCTGATCCGGGGTCTGTGGTTGATTGTCATGCGTCTTTTTAAAGGGAGTTGAACATGAAAAAAATCATTGTTGTCGGTCTCGCCATCTTCGCCGTCTCCACCTCCGCCGCCTTTGCGGCGAAGAAACAGAAAGCAGCTGCCGCCCCCGCGGCCGCGGCCAGCACCTTTCCGATGATGGGCCAGACCAGTGCCGCCGATATGGCGCTGTACAAGAAAAGCCAGGCCGAATCCGGTATGGCGAAGAAGAAGTAGTCACATCGATCGTTCAGATCTCGTCGGCGCCGCCGTCCGCTGGATGGCGGCGCCGATTTATTTCGTGCCATCCATGATCAAGCTGACGGCGACGCGCGAGATCACGCCGTATCAGTGGGTGCATCCGGATGAGGGAGAGGTGAGGGGGCTGACTCACAGCCGGTAGACGAGCTATTGACCGCGCCGGGGAGGCCCGGCACGATGAGCCCATGCGTTTCGAGATCCTCGGCGACATTTCCGACATCGAAACTTTTGCCACCAGTTCCGGCATTCGTGAGATCGCGCGTCTGCGAAAAATCTATGGACGCGGTCGCTGGCGCAAACGCAAAGGTATTGCCCGGGTGCGATTATCCGATGGCTCGACCCACGACGCTGAGTACACTGGTATGAGGCTGCCGGGATCGGCCGCAAGGAATTCAAGATAAAGCACCTGCTGTGAGACCATGACCAAGACACAAGCAAAACAACTGGTCGTCTGCATCGAAAACGACGGGTATGCGGTCTCGCTCGAGAAACGCAAAATCTACGTTGCGCTCCGCGATGCCGCAGCCGAGAAGCACAACATGCTGCGGATCGTCGATGAATCCGGCGAGGATTATCTTTACCCGAAGGCATTCTTCCGTGCGATCGCACTGCCGGACGCGATAAGAAGGGCTGTGCTGGCGGCTTAACCTGCAGCTGCTTGGAGGTGCGGATGTGCTCGGCAAGATCGCGATGGTCGACAGCCGATTTGTGAACCTATCAAACCGCCGCGCCATGACAGGATCGAGCCCGTAGATGGGTTGAGCCCTTGCGAAACCCATCAGATGGATATCGCTTCGCTCCACCCTTCCTACGCGTTGGCGGCCTTGAATGAGAACAGCTCGACTTCGAGCGAGAACGGCAGTGCCGGACGGGCAGCGAGAGGCCGTGGTGCAGCCGGGAGGCGCCGGGGAATGAAAAAGCTTTTCACGAGGATGGGCTCGCGATCGCCGAGACTTTCCCGTTCCCGGACCAGGACGCTCATGACCGTGCGCATTTTCAGGATTTCTCCCGCCACGAAGGAGCATTCCAGGTCCTGGTTGATCTGCTCGCGCATGATGGCCTCGGCCTCCAGCATGCTGAGACGTAACGCCCTGATCAGTTTTCGGAGTTCGTTGATGCGATTGTCCATGGTGGCCTCCCGTGCGGAGCTTCATAAGAACAAAAGAAGAACATTGAGTCAATGTGATTCCGCTGGTCAGGTGAGGGCTGTCTCTCCCACATCGTTGCTTGAGCACTGCCGCGCGCTGGCCCCATACGGCGCTTCGCGTCACCTCCACAGCGGGGAGGGACAAGAAAATCCCCGCATTTCCTTGTCTTTCCGCCCCTTTGGGGCTAGAACCCCGCCACGTCCGCAGCCCCCGCACCCCTGGAGGCTTGCTGCGGCGGAGAAACGGGGCCGCGATGCGGCCTTTAACTTTTTGAAAACAAGGACTTAATCAGATGGCGACCGTCAAGGAATTGAAGGCGACCACTCGTCCGGCAGGCGGCAAGGGGGCCGCACGGGCAGTACGTCGCGCCGGGAGAGTTCCCGGAGTGATCTATGGCAACAACCAGCCCCCCCAGCCGATCTCGGTCGACGACATCGAACTGCGCCTGCGCATCCAGGCCGGCCGGTTCCTCACCACGATTTACGACATCGAACTCGATGGCAAGAAGCACCGCGTGATTCCGCGCGACTTCCATCTCGATCCGGTGCGCGATTTCCCGCTGCATGTCGATTTCATGCGGCTCGGCGAAGGCGCCACCATCCGCGTCAGCGTTCCCCTGCACATCCAGAACGCGGAAGCAGCGCCCGGCGTCAAGCGCGGCGGCACCATCAACATCGTCACCCATTCGATCGAGCTGGAATGCTCGGTCGACAACATTCCGCAGTACATCGAGGCCGATGTCAGCACGCTGGAAATCAGCCACTCGCTGCATCTGTCCGACGTCAAGCTGCCTGCCGGCGTCAAGTCGCTGTCGCGCGAGGACATCACGCTGGTGACCATCGTGCCGCCGTCCGGCTACGCCGAGGAAATCAAGGCGGCAGCGGCGGCAGCGGCTGGTGGCGCGGCGGCGGCTCCCGGTGCTGCTCCCGCGGCTGGTGCCGCGGCGGCTCCGGCGGCTGGTGCGGCTCCCGCGGCAGGCGCCAAGGCGCCCGCGGCCGGCGCCAAGGCTCCGGCGGCGAAGCCCGCCGGCGACAAGAAGAAGTAAGCGGACGCGGGATGCCGCGTCATGCGACTGTTCGTTGGTCTCGGCAATCCCGGCGCGAAATACGCGCATAACCGGCACAACGTCGGTTTCATGGCCGTCGATGAGATCGCGCGGCGTCATGGTTTCGCACCATGGCGCCGCCGCTTTCAGGGCGAGACCGCGGAAGGCACGCTCGGCAGCGAGCGGGTCGTGCTGCTGAAGCCGATGACCTTCATGAACGAGTCCGGCCGCGCGGTGCAGGAAGCCGCCAGCTTCTTCAAGATCGCGCCCGGCGAGATCACCGTGTTCCAGGATGAACTCGAACTGCCCGACGGCAAGGTGCGGGTGAAAGTCGGCGGCGGCATTGCCGGCCATAACGGCCTGCGCTCGATCTCCGCGCATATCGGCAACGAGTATCGCCGGGTGCGAATCGGGATCGGCCATCCCGGCGTCAAGGAACTGGTGCACGGCCACGTGCTGTCGGATTTTGCCAAGAGCGACCGTCCCTGGGTGGTGGCGCTGTGCGAGGCGATGGCGGAGAACGCCGGGCTGCTCGCCACCGAAAAGGACTCGACGTTCCAGAACAGGGTGCATCTGGCGCTGCAGGCCAAAGGATTTTTCGAAGACAAGGACGCTGACGGCGCGAAGTAACACTTGCCCGTCGACCGAAAGTAAACGCGCGGCGATGCCGCGCCGGGGATCGAGACACACCATGGGATTCAAATGCGGTATCGTCGGGTTGCCCAATGTCGGCAAATCGACCCTGTTCAACGCGCTGACGGAGACCGCGGCGGCGCAGGCGGCGAACTATCCGTTCTGCACCATC
>CALROE020000582.1:0-3408 GCA_943369715.1 Bradyrhizobium ivorense | reverse complement strand
AGCATGGCTTCGCCGCCGAACAGATGGGCGCAGCCGGTGATGTCGAGAAACAGGCCATGCGGCGGATCCAGCGCCACCAGCGGCGTGAAGCGATCGCACCAGGCGGCGATGTCGCTCAACGCCCTGGCATCGGCCGCCTCGTCGGCATCGAACACCATTAATTGCGGGCAGATGGCGCGGGCATTGGCGAGCGGCAGGCCGATCGTTAGCCCGAGACGCGCGGCGGCGTCATCGAGCGCGAAAATCTGCAGCGCATTGTTCTGCTTGATGACGACGATGCTGGGATCGATATCACCCGGCGCGTTATCCGGCGCGACGTTCTCCCGTGCGAGCTGACGCTGGATGCGATCGATGGGCAGGCGCGGCAGCCACAGGCTGAGGATACGCCGGCGGTTTCGCGAAAAGGCACTCATCACATTTCCATTCCATGATCCACCGCCCGACCGGGCCATGACGATTGCGGACGAGTTGCGCGTCGAATACCGGCGCGCCCCACGCGCTCCCGGCCGAGGCCGGCGGCGAATGCGCCGCGCGCACGATCCATCGCGTCTCCGCCGTCGAGGGCTGCGGCTGCGCCGCCACCCGCAGCAATAGTCCGGTGACGCCGGAGGCCTGCGCCGCCAGCGTCAGCTTGCGGCTGGCGACGAGATCGAACTGGCGGGCTTCGCCCCAGACTTCCAGCACCACCGCGCCAAGCGCATCGCAGGCCAGCGCGTCGGCGGCGCGCACGGTCACCACGCAGCGCGGATCGAGGCCGAGTTCGGCGAGCCCTGCCATCGACAGCGCGCCGGATTCGACCTCGGCGAAATCCTGCCGGATCCACACCAGCGGCCGCCGTGCCGTCACCCGCCCGGCCAGGCCGGCGATGAAACCGGTCGCCGTCGCGCTCTGCCGTCCCTCCGAAAACACCTCGTGCACGGCAGCCAGCGCGAGGCCGCCCTGCAGCGTCGCATCGGCCTCCGCATGCCCAAGCGCCACGCGCAAAGGGACTGTCGCGTCAGCATGCGCCTCGATGCGCTCGATGCTGCCGCGCAAACTCGCAAGCGTGTTCGTGCGTGCGCCGGTCATGCGCCGCTCCCTCGGGGTGTTGGGCCGTCACGTTCTCTGTTGAACCCGCGGCCGGTTCATTTGTTCATGATATGTTCTAATATAAAGCTAATAGGGCCGAGAGAGTCAATCAGGATCCGAGATGCGTTATTTTATTGAGCAATCCCAAAGGGATCGATGGAACCTGCCGGGCCCTGTCCGCATTGGCCCCGGCTCGGAACAACGATCGCCTCATGGAAAAGCGGAAAACGCCCATGGCCGCTGCCTCTCAAACGCCCCGCAGCCTCAAAATCCTCCGCGAGGACGCGGCCGATTGCCGCGCCTGCCCGCTGTGGAAAAACGCGACCCAGACCGTGTTCGGCGAAGGCCCGCAGCATGCATCGCTGATGCTGGTCGGCGAGCAGCCCGGCGACAAGGAAGACCTCGCCGGAAAACCGTTCGTGGGACCGGCCGGCCAGATGCTCGACCGGGCGCTCGAACAGGCCGGCCTCGCGCGCGACAAGGTTTACGTCACCAATGCCGTCAAGCATTTCAAGTTTGTGCCGCGTGGAAAAATCCGGCTGCACCAGAAGCCGAACACGTCAGAAATCAGGGCATGCCGGCCTTGGTACGAACGCGAACTCGCGTCGATCCAACCGGATCTGGTGGTGGCGATGGGCGCCACCGCCGCGCAAAGCGTGTTCGGCAAGATCATGCCGATCAACAAGAACCGCGGCCGCCTGATCGAACTCGATGACGGCACCAGGGCGCTGGTGACGGTGCATCCATCCTATCTGCTACGGCTGCCGGATGCGGATGCCAGGGCGCTGGAATACCAGCGCTTCGTCGATGATCTCAGAATGGCTGCCGATATCCTGAGCAAATCGGCGCGCGCGGCGTAGCCATGCATCCCATTCATATAGACAGTCACCACAAGGGTTTGACATTTCCTTTCACAACCTTTAATTGTGAATTTACTGCGCCGTTCTCAAGTCTGGCGCGTTGCGCCGCGAACCCTAGCCCCGGACGCCGCGCAGCGCGTCGGTCTTGCGGCGCGGGACCCGGGTCCATCCTGTTTATCCTGTGAAGACTACGAAGAGTTGCTCTCCGCGGCGCATGCCGAGGAGGCGTTGCGCCGTGTCATCCATGCCGAGCTGCAGCGTCCACTGCTTCAAC
Source organism: Bradyrhizobium ivorense (assembly GCA_943369715.1). Lineage (GTDB taxonomy): Bacteria > Pseudomonadota > Alphaproteobacteria > Rhizobiales > Xanthobacteraceae > Bradyrhizobium > Bradyrhizobium ivorense_A. The sequence goes on along the minus strand of CALROE020000582.1, from coordinate 1,206 downwards.
ATCGCCTGACGGGCATAGCAAGCGCTCGCCTCACGCCGCCAGCGTATTCTCCACCAGCTTGATCCAGTACGAGGTGCCGTAGACGATCGCCTCGTCGTTGAAATTGTAGGCGGGATGGTGCAGCCCGGCGCTGTCGCCGTTGCCGCAGAAGATGAACGCGCCCGGGCGCTTTTCCAGCATATAGGCGAAATCCTCCGCGCCCATCAGCGGCGGCATGTCGTGAACATTGGCGTCGCCGGCAACTTCCTTCGCCACCTGGGTGGCGAAATCGGTCTGCGAGGCATGGTTGACCACCACGGGATAGCCGCGCTCGTACACCAGATCGATTTTGGCGCCGGTCATCTGCGCCACGCCGGCGACCACCTCGCGCACCCGCTTCTCGACCAGTTCCCTCACCTCGTTGGTCAGGGTGCGAACGGTGCCCCTGAGTTCGGCGGTTTGCGGGATCACGTTGCGCGCGTTGCCGGCGTGGAACTCGCACATCGAAATCACGGCGGATTCCAAGGGATCGACGGTGCGGGATACGATCGACTGCAGCGCGGTGATCAGCTGCGCGCCGACCAGAACCGAATCGATGCACATGTGCGGCCGCGCGGCGTGGCCGCCGAGCCCCTCGATCCTGATATCGATCGCATCGGTCGCCGCCATGATCGGGCCCGGCCGGATCGCAAACGAGCCGATCGGGATTCCCGGACCATTATGCATGCCGTAGACCTGATCGATGGCGAAGCGGTCCATCAGCCCGTCCTCGATCATCGCGGCGGCGCCCGCACCGCCCTCCTCCGCCGGCTGGAAGATCACCACCGCATCGCCGGCGAAATTCCGGGTCTCGGCGAGATAGCGCGCCGCGCCCAGCAGCATCGCGGTATGCCCGTCATGGCCGCAGGCGTGCATCTTGCCCGGAACCTTGGAGGCATAGGGCAGATTGGTCTCTTCCTCGATCGGCAGCGCATCCATGTCGGCGCGCAGCCCGATCACCTTGACCTCGGCATTGCCGGCGGGCTTGCGGCCCCTGATGACGCCGACCACGCCGGTGCGGCCGAGGCCGGTAGCCACTTCGTCGCAGCCGAATTCCCTTAAGCGGTCCGCCACGAATGCCGCAGTGCGGTGCACGTCGTACAGCAATTCGGGGTTTTCGTGGATATCGCGGCGCCAGGCCTGAATATCGGGTTGCAGATCGGCGACGCGATTGACGATGGGCATGAG
>CALROE020000581.1:0-3411 GCA_943369715.1 Bradyrhizobium ivorense | reverse complement strand
GGGTGGGGGGGATTGAACCTCGCTGACACCGTAACCCCTCACCCCTGCCCTCTCCCAACGGGAGAGGGGGCGCACCTTCAGCGCTGAAACACCGGCGGTACCATGCTGCAATCAGCCCTTATGAACGTCATGGTCAAAGCCGCGCGCCGCGCCGGCCGCAGCCTCAAGCGCGACCTCGGCGAGATCGAGAACCTGCAGGTGTCGCTGAAGGGACCGGCCAATTTCGTCTCGCTGGCCGACAAGCGCGCCGAGGAAATGCTGCTGACCGACCTCTTGAAGGCGAGGCCGGGTTATGGCTTCGTCGGCGAGGAAGGCGGAGTGCGGATCGGCGACGACAAGACCCATACCTGGATCGTCGACCCGCTCGACGGCACTACCAATTTCCTGCACGGCATCCCGCAATTCGCGATCTCGATCGGCCTGCAGCGCGAGGGCGTCATCATCGCCGGGGTGATCTACAATCCCGCCAATGACGAGCTCTACACCGCCGAGCGCGGCAAGGGCGCCTTCCTCAACGACCAGCGGCTGCGCGTCGCCGGCCGCCGTCAGCTCAGCGACTGCGTCGTCGCCTGCGGCCTGCCGCATATCGGCCGCGGCGACCACAATCTGTCGCGCCTGGAAATGACCGAGATCCAGAACCGGGTCGCCGGCCTGCGCCGGTTCGGCGCCGCCTCCCTCGACATGGCCTTCGTCGCCGCCGGCCGCCTCGACGGCTACTGGGAACGCAACTTGCAGCCCTGGGACATGGCCGCCGGCCAGATCCTCATCCGCGAAGCCGGCGGGACGGTGAGCGGGATCGAGGGGGATGATGACCCGCTGACAAGCGGCAACGTGATCTGCGGCAATGAGCATATCCATGCGGAGCTGGTGAAGATATTGAAGCCGTTGGGGAAGTAGCGGAGCCGACGATTCTGTAAACTCGTCATGCGCGGGCTTGACCCGCGCATCCATCAATCTTCGCAATGTTTTTAATGGATGGATTGCCGGGTCAAGCCCGGCAATGACGACCTATTGCACGGGCGTCGCCGTCCCCTGCGGCCCCGCCGCCTTCTCCACCACCTCCCGGTCCCCCGCCAGCACCCGCTGCACCACCACGAAGAACACCGGCACCATCAGGAGCGCCAGGATCACCACCGCGATCATGCCGCCCATCACGCTGGTGCCGAGCGCCTGCTGGCTGGCGCCGCCGGCGCCGGAAGCGATCACCATCGGCAGCACGCCGCAGACGAAGGCGAGGCCGGTCATCAGGATCGGGCGGAAGCGCAGGCTGCATGCTTCCACCGTGGCCTCGATCAAGGGCTTGCCCTGCGCGCGCAAATCCTTGGCGAATTCGATGATGAGGATGGCGTCCTTGGCGGCGAGACCGATGATGGTGATCAGGCCGACGGTGAAATAGACGTCGTTGGGCAGGCCGCGCCAGGTTGCCGCCAGCACCGCGCCGCAGATGCCGAGCGGCACCGTCAGCAAGACCGCCAGCGGAATGGTCCAGCTCTCATAGAGTGCGGCGAGACAGAGGAACACCACCAGCAGTGACAAGGCGAGCAGGATGGGCGCCTGCGAGCCCGACAGCTTTTCCTGCAGGCTTTGCCCGGTCCACTCAAAGCCGAAGCCGCGCGGCAGCCGGCCCGTGAGCCGCTCCATCTCGGCGATGGCGTCGCCCGAGGTGAAGCCGGGCCTGGCTTCGCCGCTGATGCGCACCGCGGGGTAGTAATTGAATCCGGCGATCTGGGTCGGGCCCTTCGACCACTCCACCGTGGTGAAGGCGGACAGCGGCACCAGCTGGCCGCGGCTGTTCTTGACGTTGTAATTGAGAATGTCGTCGGCGTTCATGCGGCTGGTGTCGACGGCCTGCACGATCACCCGTTGCATGCGGCCGCGATTCGGAAAGTCGTTGATGTAGTTCGATCCGAGATTGGTCGAGATCGTGTTGTTGATGTCCTCGAAGGTGACGCCGAAGGCACCGGCCTTCTCGCGGTCGATCGCGAGATTGACCTGCGGTCCCGCCGGCAGGCCCTCGACGAAGACCTTCTGCAGCACGCGGCTGGCATTGGCTTCCGAGATCAGGCGGTCGGCGGCGGCGACCAGCGCCGGATAGCCCTTCTGGCCGCGGTCCTGCAGGCGGAAGGAGAAGCCGGAAGAATTGCCGAGATTGTCGATCGGCGGCGGCTGCAGCGCGGAAATCCTGGCGTCGCGGATCGAGGCAAGATCCCGGTTGATGTCGGCGACGATGGCGGCGGCGGAATCCTTCGCGCCACGCTCCGACCAGTCCTTCAGCGTAATGAAAGCCTGCGCGGTGTTGATGCCCTGGCCGAGAAAGCTGAAGCCGGTCAGGAACGTGACGGATTCGACGCCGGCGCGCTGCGCCAGATATTTTTCGACCTTCTCGACCGCGGCCTCGGTGCGCGCATACGAGGAGTCGGCCGGCGTCTGCACGTCGGTCGTGATAAATCCCTGATCGTCGACGGGAAGGAAGCCGCCGGGCAGGCGAAGGAAACCCCAGCTTAAGCCGATCAGCAGCGCAACGTAGATCAGCATCAGCCGCCCGGTGCGCTTGAGCGACCAGCCCACGGTGCCTGCATAGCGCTCCTTCACGTTTTCGAGCCCGCGATTGAACCAGCCGAACACGCCCTTGCGCGCGTGGCCGTGACCGGCCGCTACCGGTTTCAGCAGCGTCGCGCACAGCGCCGGTGTCAATGACAGCGCCAGCAGCGCGGAAAACGCGATCGCGGCGACCATGGTGACCGAGAACTGCCGGTAGATGATGCCGACCGAGCCCGGGAAGAATGCCATCGGCAGGAACACCGCGATCAGCACCAGCGTGATGCCGATGATGGCGCTCGATATCTGCGACATCGCCTTGCGGGTGGCTTCCTTCGGCGGCAGCCCCTCCTCCGACATGATGCGCTCGACATTCTCGACCACGACGATGGCGTCGTCGACGAGAATGCCGACCGCCAGCACCATGCTGAACATGGTCAGCATGTTGAGCGAATAGCCCACGGCCAGCAGGATCGCGCAGGTCCCGAGCAGCGCCACAGGAACCACGATGGTCGGAATGATGGTGTAGCGGATGTTCTGCAGGAACAGGAACATCACGATGAACACCAGCACCACCGCCTCGCCCAGCGTCATCAGCACCTTCTTGATCGAGGCCTTCACGACAGGGGTGATGTTGTAGGGAATTTCGTAGGCGATATTGGCCGGGAAAAAGCGCGACAGCTCCTTCATCTTGGCTTCGACCGCGCTGGCGGTGGCCAGCGCGTTGCCGCTCGGCGACAGCAGCACCGAAAGTCCGGCGGTCGGCTGGCCGTTGAGCCTGGTGCTGAACTGGTAGCTCAATCCGCCGATCTCGATCCGGGCGACGTCGCGCAAGCGCACCGTGGAGCCGTCCGCATTGGCGCGCAGGATGAT
>CALROE020000580.1:0-3419 GCA_943369715.1 Bradyrhizobium ivorense | reverse complement strand
GCGGCGGCGGCAAAGCTGAGATGCCGGGCCGCGGCCTCGAAGGCATGGAGAGCTCGAAGGGGCGGCAGCTTCCTCATGCTGCCAGTGTAGATGAGGTTTTTTCATCCAGCACCTGAATTCTTCGATTTTGCAATGGTTTGGTGTCCCGTGAGATCACGACCAGAATTCTTCCAAACCCCATCATTCTTCCGAAGGAGACGATCCATGAGTTATCAGTTCGAGGCCGGGCGCATCTACCGGATGCCGACGCATTTCGGGCCGGCGCCCGGACCTCGCCAAATGCCTGACGACGTCGCGGTCGACCCGAGGCGCAGTCCACGACGTCTCTCCGTCGCGGCGAGTTTTCTCACCGACCCCGCTGCGCTGGAACGGCATCTGCCTGAAGGCTTCACACTCGCCGGCGAACCGGTGGTCACGGTCGAATTTCATCACATGACCGACATCGACTGGCTCGGGGGGCGTGGCTACACCATGATCTGGGTCGGCTGGCCCGCGACGTTCACCGGCAGCCGGGACCGCGCCACCGGCCAGTTTCTCGCCGTGGTCTGGGAGAACCTCGCCGATCCCATCATCACGGGACGCTGCGAGATCGGGCATCCAAAATTGTATGCCGAGATCGCGGAGCCGCGAAGGTTCAACGGCGCCCAGATCGGCGCCGCAGGCTGGATGGGCTTCCGCTTTCTCGAACTCGAGGTGTCGCAGCTGCATGACACCGACCCGGTCCGGCCGAGTGCTGCTTCGGACGGAACCCTGATGCTGAAATACGTGCCGCGCACCGGCGCCTGGGGCGAGACGGATTTGTGCCAGGTCACGCTGACGCCATCAGGCGATCCGGACAATCATATCGAGCAGCGCCAGACCGGCGCGGGCACCGTGCGCTTTCAAAAGGCCGACTTTTCGGACCTGCCGACCATGCATCATGTGGTCAACGCGCTGGCTGCGTTGCCCGTCATCGAAGCGCGCGGTGGCGCGGTCACGTTCTCGCGTGGCGGCAAATCCTACCGCGACCAGCGCGTGCTGCTGTGATAGACCGTCAGCCGATCTGAACCCAGGCCACGGACCCCCGCGATGAATCTCGATCTCACCCGACGCACTTTGCTGCACCTCGCCGGCGCCTCGTCGTTCGCTGCGGCTGCCGCGGCGGCGGAGCGGGCCGAGGGCGGTGGAAGCAGCGGAGGGCCGACCTTCGCCAACCGCACGCCGATGCGGATCGGCATCGTGACGATGCGGGTCCGCAAGCTGGATACCGTGGCGGATTTCTATCGTGATGTGCTGGGTCTGACGGTAATGGAACGGACCGCGACGGGAGCCGTACTCGGGTCGGGCGGCGTAAAGCTGCTGGTGCTCGAGGCCCATCCGCAAGCCGCTGATGAATCCCGCAAGGCCGCCGGGCTCTATCACACCGCCTTCCTGATGCCGTCGCGAAAAGATCTGGCGCGCTGGCTGGTGCATGCGGTGCTCAATCGCGTGCCGCTGTCGGGCTTCGCGGATCACCGCGTCAGCGAAGCCGTCTATCTCGATGATCCCGAGGGCAACGGCATCGAGGTCTATGCCGATCGCGATCCCTCGCTCTGGCAGTGGAGCGACGGAACGGTGACGATGGGGACCGACCAGCTCGATATCGACGGCCTCGTCGCGCTCACCGATACGCGCGTCAGCGATTACGCAAAGGCGCCCGAGGGCTTGCGCATCGGCCACATTCATCTGCGTGTCGGCGACCTCGCGCAGGCCGAAGGTTTTTACCGCGGCACCATCGGCTTCGATCCGACGCGCCAGCGCAACGGCGCCGCCTTCCTGTCCTCCGGCCGTTACCATCACCATCTCGGTCTCAACGTCTGGCAGAGCGCGGGCGCCGGCCGCCGCGACGATGCGGCCACCGGCCTCGCCTGGTTTTCACTGGAGATCGAGAAAGCGGAGTTGTTCGCAGCGCAGGAAGAGCGCCTGCGTCAGGCTGGCGTCGCGATGACAGCCGTTGCGAACGGGCTCGAGGCCATCGACCCCTGGGGCACCCGGGTGCGCCTCATCAAGGTCTGAGCACCCACCGAACCCCGCGCTTCAGCGCAGCCTCGCCGTCCCCCGTGCATGGCAGCCCGGGGAATGCTGGTGTAGTGTCGCATCAGCGATGCGAGGGAACCCTGAATGACCGAAGTAGCCGAAAAGCCCTCTTCCAATTCCGCTCCGGCAACCGAGGCGCCTTTCCGGCCGCATACCTCGCACTGGGGCGCATTTTCGGCGCGCTGGCAGGACGACGAACTGGAGGTCCGGCCGCATCCGGACGATCCCGATCCGAACCGCATCATCGAGAATTTTCCCGGGGCCTTGCGCCATCGCGCGCGCGTGGCGCAGCCGATGGTGCGTCGTGGCTGGCTCGAAGGCAAACGTGGACCTGACGAACGCCGCGGACGCGACGAGTTCATTCCGCTGTGCTGGGACGCGGCGCTCGATCTGCTCGGCACCGAGCTGGCCCGGGTGCGGGATCAGTATGGCGCGGGCTCGGTGTTCGGCGGCTCCTACGGCTGGTCGAGCGCGGGGCGTTTTCACCACGCGCAAAGCCAGGTCCACCGCTTTCTCAACGTGGCGATGGGAGGTTATGTCAGGTCGGTCAACACCTACAGTTCCGGCGCGTCCTCGGTCCTGCTGCCCCATATCATCGGCGACTACGAGCAGATGACGAAGCGCAATGTGACCTGGGAACAGATCGTCGCGCATAGCGAGATCGTGGTCGCGTTCGGCGGCATGGCGCTGAAGAACAGCATGGTGGCCGGCGGCGGCGTCAGCCAGCATGTCGAGCGCGGCGCCATGGCGCGCGCCCGCGCCAACGGTTGCAGGTTCGTGCATGTCAGCCCGCTGCGTGAAGACCTGCCCGAGGAAGCCGGCTCGCAGTGGATCAGCAACATCCCCGGCACCGACACCGCGCTGATGCTCGCGCTGGTGCACACCCTGGTCGTCGAAGGACGGCACGATCGCGATTTCCTCGACCGCTATACCGTCGGCTGGCCGGTGTTCGAGCGCTATCTGCTGGGAGAGACCGACGGCCGGCCCAAGGATGCGGCATGGGCGGCCGCCATCGCCGGCGTGGCGGCCGACACCAATGTGGCGCTGGCCCGCCAGCTGCATGGACGCCGCGCCTTGGTCGTGGTCTCGCACTCGCTGCAACGCGCCGAACACGGCGAGCAGCCGGTCTGGATGGGGGCCGTGCTCGCCGCGGCGCTGGGGCAGATCGGTCTGCCGGGCGGTGGCTATGCCTATGCGCTCGGCGCGATCGCCTATTACGGACGCCGCAACAATGCGGTGCCGCTGCCGACGCTGCCGCAGGGCCGCAACGGCGTCGCCGAATTCATCCCGGTCGCCCGCATCGCCGACATGCTGCTCAATCCCGGCGGCTCGTATCGCTACAACGGCCAGACCAAAACCTATCC
>CALROE020000579.1:0-3426 GCA_943369715.1 Bradyrhizobium ivorense | reverse complement strand
ACATCGCATAGGACAGATTGGCCGACGGCCCGAACCGCGCGACGCGAACGTCAAAACCCTGCGCCCGCACCGCCTTGACCGGCACCAGCGCCACCCGCATCACGAGGTCGAGGCTCTCCTCGACCCAGACCGCGGTCGCCGCTATCGCTTCGCGGGTGCGATCGAAATCCTCCGGCGACACCGCAAAACTGGCGCCGTCGCCGCCGAACACGAAGGGAAACTCGCGGCCCTCCAGCGCGTTCGTCACCGCCGCGATCACCGAAGCGCCGGCCATGTTGACCGCCTTGTAGCGGGCGTCCGCGATCGCCTTGGTCGATTCCACGATATCGGCGACGCCGATCGACCAGTCGTCCGGCAGCGGCGAATACAGCGCCGGGTCCATCAGGCTGGCAAAGCCGCGAAAGACCGGGATGGAACCGTAGAAGGTGTCGCTGGCGGGTGTGGTCATATCAGTGGAAACGTCCCGTTATGAACCCTTGCAGCAGATACGACCGGTTCTGGAATTTGGGTTCAACACATTAACAAGGAGCCTGCACAAGCAAAGCCTTTCCCGGCTTGCCGATGCCCCTACCCACCCTTCGCCACGCCCCGCAGCACCAGCCGGTTGAGTCGGCCGGCAAATGCCGCCGGATCTTCCGGCAATTCGCCGTCGAGGATCTGCGCCTGCTCCAGCAGCAGGAACGACAGGTCGGCGGCGTCGGCGCCGTCGCCTGAGATCGCCGCCACCAGCGGGTGGCGCAGGTTGATCTCGAGGATCGGCTTGGTGCCGCCGCCCTTGTTCTGCCGCGCCAGCAGGCGTTCCAGCTCGCGGTCCGGGCCGTGGCTGCCGGCGACCAGGCAGGACGCGCTCGATGTCAGCCGCTGCGAGGCGCGCACGTCGGAGACGCGCTCGCCGAGGGTCGCCTTGATCACGGCGATGATCGCGGCCTCGTCGGCTTCCGGCTTTGTTTCTTCCTTCTTGTCGTCGAGCAGCGGGATCAGGCCGAAATCGATATCGCCCTGGCTCAGCGACTTCAGCGGCTTGCCCTCGAAATCGAGCGCCGCCGAGGTCCAGAACGCGTCGACCGGATCGGTCAGCAGCAAAACCTCGATGCCGCGGGCGGCGGCCGATTCCAGCTTCGGGTTCGATTTCAGCCGCTCGATGCTGTCGCCGGCCAGGAAGTACACTTCGGTCTGGTTCGGTTTGAGATCCGCGATGTACTGCTTCAACGAGCGATTCGCGCCCGCCGTGGTGGCGAAGCGCGACAGCGCCAGCAATTTCTCGCGACGTTCGAAATCCTCGTAAAGGCCTTCCTTGATCACCGGGCCGAAGGCTTCCCAGATCTTCGCAAAATTTTCCGGGTCCTTGTCGCCGAGCGTCTCCAGTTCGCTGACGACGCGCGTGGTCACCGCTTTCCGGATCTGCGCCAGCTGCGGATTGTTCTGCAGCATTTCGCGAGAAATATTGAGCGGCAGGTCCTCGCTGTCGACCACGCCGCGGATGAAGCGCAGATAGGCCGGCAACAGATCGGCATCGTCGGTGATGAAGACCCGGCGGACATAGAGTTTCACGTGACCCTTGCGCTGCGGCTCGAACAGGTCGAACGGTTTCGTCGAGGGCGCAAACAAGAGTACTGCATAGGAGTAGCGGCCCTCGGCGCGGTAATGCAGCGTCATCGCCGGCTCGTCGAAGGCGTGCGCAATCTGCTTGTAGGCCTTGGCGTAGTCCTCCGCCGTCAGTTCGGACTTGGAGCGCTGCCACAGCGCGCTGGCCGAATTGATCTGGCGCGGCTCACCCTCTTCCGGCACCAGCTCGATCGGGAACTGGATGTTGTCGGAATAGGCGCCGACGACGCGCTCGATCTCGTAGGTTTCGAGATATTTTTTCGCATCCGGCTTCAGGTGCAGGACGATCTCGGTGCCGCGCGCGACCCGCGCAGCGTCTTCCTCGCTGGCGGGTGTGACCTCAAATCCGGCTCCGCCCGACGACGACCAGGTCCACACCTCGTCGCTGCCGGCGCGGCGGCTGGTGACGACGATGCGATCCGCCACCATGAAGGCGGAATAGAAGCCGACGCCGAACTGGCCGATCAGGCCGGCGCCGTCCTTGGCCTCGGTCAGCCGCGACAGGAAGGATTTGGTGCCGGAGCGGGCGATGGTGCCGAGATTGTCGATCAGTTCCTGGCGGTCCATGCCGATCCCGGTATCGATCACGCGCAGCGTATCGGCCGCCTTGTCCGGCGCGATGCGGATTTTGGGCGGCTCACCGTCCGCGATCAGTTCGGGACGGGCGATCGCCTCATAGCGCAGCTTGTCGCAGGCATCCGAGGCGTTGGAGATCAATTCACGCAGGAAAATATCGGTTTCGGAATAGACCGAATGCACCATCAGGTGCAGCAGTTCGGCGACCTCGGCCTGGAATGGCTGGGAGACGGGGGCGGTGTCGGCGGCGTCGGTGGTGGTCATTATCGGTCTCGCTCAAGCATGAACATCCGGAGAGCAGCCTGATATAGCGATACCACGTGGGGTGGCAAGATTGGGGGACCGGCTGCCGCGGCGAGAGGCGGGGGCGGGATCGGGGGCCGAGGTCATTTGCGGATTATCGGCCCATGGTGGACACTGCAAGGCCGCAGGGAGACATGCGCTATCATGCGAATCGGCATTCGCCTTGCCATTTCCGGGTTGGTCCTCGCATCGATCCTGGTGAGCGCCGTCGGCGTCCACCTGCTGTGGTGGCGGACCGCCGAAGCCAACAGCCACGCGCTGGCGGACACCATCAACCGCCAGATCGTGGCGGCGGTTGAAAAGGAAGTCTCCGTCATCACCACCGAAGCGCGCGCCGCGCATACCGCCATCCGCACCTTGTTCCTGCAGAACGTGCTGGAGACCCGCGAGGCGGACAAGCGCGAATTCGTCTTCCTGTCGCAGCTGCAGTCGCAGCCGAACATCTCCTGGGTGGCATTCGGCTGGCCCGACGGCACGTTCTTTGCCGCGCACAAGCTCGGCGATCTGGCGCTGGAAATGATGGAAATCGCGCCGGTCGACGGCGTCGTCAAGCGGCGTGTCGACGAATACCAGGTGGTGGTCGGCGATATCGAGTTCGAGAAACGGAAATTCGAAAATACCGACTACGTTGTGACCGCACAGGAATGGTTCAGCTCGGCGATCGCCGCCGACGAGCCGCGCTGGTTCAATGTCACGGTCCATCCGGTGGGACCGCGTCCGTCGATCGCCTATGCCGGTCCGATCGACGTCTACCAGAAACGCCAGGGCGTTCTGGCCATCATCATCGAATATACCCGCCTCGCCCGGTTCCTGTCGCAGCTCTCGGTCGGAAAGTCCGGTGCGGCGTTCATTCTGGGGAGCGACGGCACGACGATCGCCGCTCCCGATCCGGACGCCGATGAACTGAACATGCAGCGGTCCGACCAGCCCTTGCTCTCGATC
>CALROE020000578.1:0-3429 GCA_943369715.1 Bradyrhizobium ivorense | reverse complement strand
TCGCCGGCTTTGGCTCCTCGGCCGCGCGCTCCTCGTCCGTGATCGGCAGGATCAGTTGCGCGTCGTCATTGGCGACGCGGTTGACCCGCGTCGAAACCTCGTGCCAGGCGAACTCGCCTTCCTGGGGCGTGGCCAACAACGGCATCACGCCCTCGGCACTGTCATCGCTGCAGTCGAGCCAGCGCGCGAAATCCTCGGGATGGATGGTCACGGGGACGCGGTGGTGCAACACGCTGAGGTCGGCGCTGGCCGCCGCCGTGACGATCGCCACGGTGTCGAGTTCTTCGCCGTTCGGACCGACCCAGGTTTCCGCCAGCCCCGCCATGCCGATCGGCTGCCCGTCGCGGCGATGGATGAAGTACGGCCGCTTCGGCTTTGCCGAACCCTGCCATTCATAATAGCCGTCGGCCGGAACCAGGCAGCGCCGCCGCCGGATCGCGTTCTTGAAGGCCGGTTTTTCCGCCACGGTTTCCGAGCGCGCATTGATCAGCAGGCTGAATTTCCTGGGGTCCTTGACCCAGGCCGGCAACAGGCCCCAGCGCATCAGCCGGAAGTGCCGGATACCGTTTTCGACGATCACGACGGGTACAGGTTGCGTCGGCGCAATATTATGCCGTGGCGGGAAATTCGGCTGCTCGAGGTAGCCGAAAATCTGCCGCAAAGCCGCCGGGGGCGATGTTATGACGAAGCGTCCGCACATTCTGTAGCCAAAACAGGCATCCGTTCAGGTCCTTTTAACTCCAAACGTTAACACTGCGCCGGATGACCACGACCGTCGCAACATCCTCACCCCCAGATCCCTCGCCAGGCAAGGCCAGTGGTGGCGATGCCGCCGCGCGCGCCGCGCTGTTGAAGGCTGCCAACATCAACCCCCGTACCGGGCTGGCCACCGATTATCTGAATCACTTCAACGAAGCCATCATGCTGCTGGAGATGATTCCGGACATGCCGGAATGCGCCGAGGATTTCCTCGCGTGGCATCCGCTGTCCTACGCCGAGCATTTCACCGCATCCAACTTCAAGGCCCGCGACCTCGCGATCTCGGCCTATGCTTCCGCCGATCCGAAGATCCGGACCGAATTCGACAATATTACAAGCGCCATGACCTCGATCCTTACTGCCGTGAGCGATGCGATGCGAGAGGTCAAGCAGGACAAGACCCGTGCCACCCTGGCCGAACAGGCCACCGGCTGGGTCAAGCCGCTGGTGATGCTCACCGCCGGCATCATCAATGGCGACCGCGAGGCCGACGTCGATTACATCATGACCCACTGATTTCCGTGGCATCCCCGATCCAGCCGTCGCATCCCCAACTGGCCGTCTCGGCGGCGATCTTTCGCGACGGCAAGGTCCTGCTGGTGCGGCTGGCCAAATCGCCGGCCAGCGGCTATTATTCGCTGCCCGGCGGCCGGGTCGAGTTCGGCGAAACGCTGCACAAGGCATTGCACCGCGAGGTCGACGAGGAAACCGCGTTGAGAATCGAGATCGCAGGCCTCGCCGGATGGCGCGAAGTGGTGCCGGACGCAGTCGGCGGCGGCCATTATTTGATCATGTCGTTCGCCGCGCGCTGGGCCTCCGGCGAGCCGGTGCTGAACGACGAGCACGACGATTTCAGGTGGCTGGCGCCCGAAAGCCTCGGCGATCTCAAGATCACCGACGGGCTGCCGGACATCATCGAGGCGGCCCGGCGCGTGCTCCAGGCCTAACCCCCGCAGGCCCGACGCCTTGCTTCCAGCGCATTGAAAAGGCATATCAATGCGGTCCCGGAACCCTTCATGCCCAAGCCTTTTTCCAAGCACTTTCTGGCCGCTGCCATCCTCATCTCGGCCTGCATTGCCGGCCCTGCGCGGGCCCAGGATGCGGCCGCGCCGTTCGACGGCGAGTTGCAGCGGCTGGCCGAGATCCTCGGCACCCTGCACTATCTCAGGGGCATTTGCGGCACCAATGAAGGCCTCAAATGGCGCAACGAAATGCAGGCGCTGGTCGATGCCGAAACCCCCTCCGGCGAGCGCCGCGCCCGCATGATCGCAGGCTTCAACCGCGGCTATAACGGCTTCCAGCAGACCTACCGGACCTGCACGCCGGCCGCCTCGATCGCGATCCGCCGCTATATCGAGGAAGGCTCCAAGATCTCGCGGGACCTGACCGCCCGCTACGCCAACTAGCACGCCAAATTCGTGCCCCACGCCGGCGAAATTCGAACCGGTTCCCGGTGCAACACCAAACGGAAACCGCCGTTAACCTTTCTTAAAGAACTGTTCTAGGCAGTCCGCGGCCTCATGCTACATCTCATGCGTCAGACGCGTTCCGCCCTGGATCGCGCACAGTGCCGCAGAGTCTCATGAGCCATCCAGTGTCCTTCACGTCAGCCCGCGACCCGCTGCCCGATCACGAACAGAAACAGGCGGCGCTCGGCTATCTCAACGAGGCCTGGGCGGAAGCGCGGCACGACGGCGTCGATGGCGACTGCCTGGCGCAGGCCAGCCTGTTCGCGGCGTTCGCCGAGCTGGTCGGCACCTATGGCGAGGACGCGGTGGCGAAATTCGTCGAAGGGCTCCCCGTGCGCGTGCGCAACGGCGAGTTTTCGATCCGGATGGCGAAGCAGTAAAACCCGCTCGCGTCTGTAGCGCGGAGAGATCACAACCACCGCTGTCATCGCCCGGCCCCGACCGGGCGACCCGGTATTCCAGAGACTTCAGAGATCAATCGAGAAGCCGCGGCGTACTGGATCACCCGGTCAAGCCGGGTGACCACAACTGACGTTGATGCGAGCGCGAAATTTTTTTCGGCTGGAATGCGTTGCGCGCGAAACCAATTTGTCCAACAAATTCAACGAATCCACCCGACGGGCAAATCACTTCCGTTTATCAGAAATCGAGTCAAGCCCTCCCGGAAGAAATATTTCTGTTTTCCAGAAGTTCGCATTAGGCTATATGTCTCGCATCCCGCCCCAACAAGGAGGGGCGTTTCGCGAACGTCACGAACGCGGGGCGGGGATGCGGTGGACGCAGCGGCGTGCGAGACGGGCGCGCTCAAAGCGGACGGCGAAATGGTGTGGTTCCGACACCCCAAAGGCTGGTGTCAAGTTCGCACTCAGGCGTGCGGGCGACGGTGGCAAAAGTGCAGGGCTCGCCGAGGAGATCACCTATAAGCCGTAAACCACTGCGCGGGGAGTGCCGGGTGATTCCGGTGTGACCTGACTAACGCGTGTGCCCACTACCCACTACCGTTGCACACGCGGCTATCGGGCGCATCGGGCGCCCGGCCTCCCCGCGCCCTCTGACTGGAGAGGGCGGAAATAAATGGCAAACCTCGGGCGCATCGCGCCGCGAGGCCGAACTTGTTTGTGCGCTGTTTGAAATTTGAATCGGTGTTCTCTTCTCCCCTCCCCCCGCGAAGCGGTGGGGAGGGGTCGGGGGTGGGGGGGGC
>CALROE020000577.1:0-3432 GCA_943369715.1 Bradyrhizobium ivorense | reverse complement strand
CGAGCTGGCATACGATCAGACCCTGCTCCTCGATGTAGCTCAGAAGACGCCGCGCACGGCGCAACGAATGCGAGCCATAGGCGCGGGCAATCGCCGCATCGCCCGGGCAGGGCCAGCCTTCCTTCGCGGCGCGGGCGATCATCATGAAGACGCCCTGCATATCCTCCGGCAACAGCGAGGCGCGCACCGAGACATCCTGCCAGCCGTCATCCTCCGCCATATCGGAGCCGAGCCCGGCGCGGGCACGCGTCAGCATGCGGCGGAAGTCGGCGAGATCAGGCACGGCCAGACCGAGGCCCTCGATCCGGCAGCGCACCACGAACTCCTGGTAGAGCACGCCAATGGCGCGGAATCCCGCGTCGGGTTCCGCCATGACCGCGCGCAGGATACGGTCCACTTGCTCATGCCGCGCCGCCAGTTGCTCGGCGTTGAGCGGCTGTTCCACCGCTTCGGGACGGATCTCCAGCGCCGCCGACTTCGCCGCCATCAGCTGGCCGAGCAGGTCCGGCGACGACCGGCGCTGGGGCCGGCTATTCTCCGGCGGGGGCGCCGCCATGACGATGGCGTGTGCGTCCAGTGTCGCTTCCGGCATCGGCATCAGGCGCGGGATCGCGTTGCGTGGCGTGGTATCCGTTGGACCAATGCGCAACTCCAGCGGACGGCGGGAGAGGGCCGGTCCCAGCGCCATGAATTGTCCACGCTGCAGATCCCGGAAGGCCTCTGCCTGTCGCCGCTCCATGCCGAGAAGGTCGGCGGCGCGCGCCATGTCGATATCCAGAAAGGTCCGGCCCATCAGGAAATTGGACGCCTCGGCCGCGACGTTCTTGGCGAGTTTTGCCAGCCGCTGGGTGGCGATGACCCCCGCCAGCCCGCGTTTGCGGCCACGGCACATCAGGTTCGTCATGGCGCCGAGCGAGAGCTTGCGCGCTTCGTCCGACACCTCGCCGGCGACGGCCGGCGCGAACAGTTGCGCCTCATCGACCACCACCAGCATCGGGTACCAATGGTCGCGGGCGACCTCGAAAAGCCCGCCGAGGAAGGCGGCGGCGCGCCGCATCTGGTTCTCGGCGTCGAGCCCCTCGAGATTGAGCACCGTGGAGACGCGATGGATGCGCGCCCGCTCGCCGGCGACCTGCAGGCCCCGTTCGGTGTGTTCCTCGGCGTCGATCAGGAGGTGGCCGAATCGGTCGGCAAGCGCGACGAAGTCGCCTTCGGGGTCGATGACGGTCTGCTGCACCCAGGGCGCACTCTGTTCCAGCAGCCGGCGCAGCAGATGGGATTTGCCGGAACCCGAGTTGCCCTGCACCAGCAGGCGGGTCGCCAGCAGTTCCTCGAGGTCCAGGTTAGCCGGGGCGCCCGCGGTCGTGTGTCCCATCTCGATCGCAACGGTCATGTCTCGACTCAAAGGCTCCCCGGGGAGGCGGGCTTAACAACCCGATCGCAGTCCGTCGAGCGCCCATGGCCGACCACTCCATGTTCTCCACGGATGGTCGATGACCCAGCTCAAATGGAACCCTTTACCGGAGGCGGTTGCCGGATGTGGACGAAGGTTGTCGGGCCGCCATCGGTCTGCGACCAGTATAACGAGCGATATCTGCCCAAGAGGCACGTCGTTCAAAGGCTGCCTTCCCGTCGCAAGCGACAGCGCATGCGTCGAGGTCGTCATTGATCGTGCGATCGTGCCAGTATCCGCGTGCAATGCTCTTGGCGCGGCGAGGCGGCAGAAGAACGGCGTCGAATTCCATGGATCGTCTCCAGCAGGGTCAAGCCACGTGTGCTTTCAAACGGGGACCGCGGCGCGGCCTGCGCGGGTACGGGCGATGATGGTCTTCATGATCTGGGCCGTGCCGTCGCCGATCTGGAATCCGAGCACGTCGCGCAGGCGCTGCTCCATGGGCCCGCGGTCATAGCCGCCATGGCCGAACATCAGCAGGCATTGATGAATGACATCGTAGGCGAGTTTGGGCGCCCACCACTTGCACATGGCCGCCTCCGCGCTATGCGGCAGATCTCTGTCTTTCATCCACAGCGCCTGCAGGCAAAGCAGGCGTGCCGCCACGACCTGTGTTTCGAACTCGGCGAGCGGATGCGACACTCCCTGAAAGGCCGACAATGGTTGATTGAACGCTTGCCGCTGCGCGACATATGTCCAGGTTTCCTCCAGCGCGACGCGCGCGACGGCGAGGACCTGGAGACCAATCAGGGCGCGGGAGAAATCAAAGCCCTGCATCACCTGCACGAAGCCCTTGTTCTCGTCGCCGAGGCGATGCGATACCGGCACGCGAACGTTTTCAAAGAAGATGGAGCCGCGTCCGATTGCGCGTTGGCCATGACAATCGAAGCGGCTCCGCGTGATGCCCGGCAGATCCATCGGAATGAGCAGCGCCGTGACGCCATGCGCGCCGGATTCCGGCGTTCCGGTGCGGCCGAACACCACCGCTGCATCCGCCTGATCGGCAGCCGAAATCGATGTCTTTTCGCCATTGACGACGTATGCGTCGCCAATCCGTTCGACCTGGAGGCGCAAATTGGCGGCGTCGGAACCGCCTCGCGGTTCAGTCAGCGCGATCGCCAGTAGCGCCTCGCCCCCCGTCAGCCGGGCCAGCCAGGGGCGGACGACATCCGGCCGGCCGTGTTGGGACAGGATCTGGCCGTTCAGCGAGGCCAGCAGGTTGATGTAGGAAATACTGAGGTCGGCGCGGGCGACTTCTTCATGGATGACTCCGGCCGCGAGACAGCCCAATCCCAGGCCGCCGAATTCCTCGGGCAACTCCGGCGCGATGAACCCCATCTCGCCCATCGCTTTCATCAACTGCCGATCGAGAACGCGCGTCCTGTCGCGCTCCTGGAAGCCGGGAGCGATGCGATCCGCGGCGAACCGCCGAACCTGATCGCCGAGCGCGATCATCTCTTCATCGAGATACGGGTTCACCTGCTTGCCTCCCACGGAGATACGACCGCCGAGTCGCCTGAAGGCGATCTTGGATGCGGTTCGTTGCCTGGAAAAATTACTTGGAGAACTTTCGGAAGTCGGGCTTGCGCTTCTCCTGCAGGGCCTTGACGCCCTCACGGGATTCCTCGGTGTCGTAATACAGCTTGAGTGCATACATGCCCATGCCGGCGATGCCGGCCTGATGGGCGGTATCCATGTTGAAACTGCGCTTGGCGATCGCGATCGCAGTCGGGCTGCGCTCGCACAATTCTTCGCCCCACTTCTGAACCTCGGCGTCGAGCTGATCATGCGGGACGCAGGTATTGGCGAGGCCCATCGCGACCGCCTCCTGGCCGGTGTAGCGTCGACACATGTACCACATCTCGCGGGCCTTCTTTTCGCCGACGACGCGCGCCAGGAACGCGGTGCCGTAACCGGGATCGACTGACCCCATCTTGGGGCCGACCTGACCGAAAATGGCCTTCTCGGAACAGATCGTC
>CALROE020000576.1:0-3436 GCA_943369715.1 Bradyrhizobium ivorense | reverse complement strand
GGAAACGCTGACCGGCAAGAGCCAGGAGGCCCCTCGCCTGTCCTCCGGGATGGGCGAACTCGATCGCGTCACCGGCGGCGGTTTTGTGCGCGGCTCGGTGCTGCTGGTCGGCGGCGATCCCGGTATCGGCAAATCGACGCTGCTGACGCAGGCGACCTCCCTGATGGCGCGGGCCGGGCATCGGGTGGTGTATATTTCGGGCGAGGAAGCGGTGGCGCAGGTGCGGCTGCGGGCCGAGCGGCTGGGCCTGGCCGATGCGCCGGTGCAGTTGGCCGCCGAAACCTCGGTCGAGGATATCGTCTCCACACTGTCGGAAGGCACGGTGCCGCGCCTGATCGTGATCGATTCGATCCAGACCATGTGGACCGACACGGTGGAATCCGCGCCGGGCACGGTCACCCAGGTGCGCGCCTCGGCGCAGGCGCTGATTCGATTCGCCAAGAAGTCCGGCGCCACCATCATCCTGGTCGGCCACGTCACAAAAGACGGCCAGATCGCCGGCCCCCGCGTGGTCGAGCACATGGTCGATGCGGTGCTGTCGTTCGAGGGCGAAGGCTCGCAGCAATTCCGGATTCTTCGCGCGGCCAAAAATCGCTTCGGGCCGACCGACGAGATCGGCGTGTTCGAGATGACCGGCCTCGGCCTGCGCGAAGTCTCCAATCCGTCCGAGCTGTTCCTGTCCGAGCGTGATCTCGGCAGTCCGGGCACGGCGGTGTTCGCAGGCATCGAGGGCACCCGTCCGGTGCTGGTGGAATTGCAGGCGCTGGTGGCGCCGACCACGCTGGGCACGCCACGGCGGGCGGTGGTGGGCTGGGATCCGAGCCGGCTGTCGATGGTGCTGGCGGTGCTGGAGGCCCATTGCGGCGTCAAGCTGTCCGGCTACGACGTCTATCTGAATGTCGCGGGCGGATTGCGGATCCAGGAGCCGGCCGCAGACCTCGCCGCCGCCGCCGCTCTGGTGTCGTCGCTGGTCAATGCGCCGCTGCCGACCGATGCGGTCTATTTCGGCGAGGTTTCGCTGTCGGGCGCGGTCCGGCCGGTGGCGCAGACCTCGGCAAGGCTCAAGGAAGCCGCCAAACTCGGGTTCGGCCGGGCCGTGCTGCCCGAATCGGCGCGCGGCGACGTCGGCGGCGATGCCGGGCTGGTGCTCAATACCGTCGGCGGATTGACCAGCCTGGTGGCCGATATCGCCGCCCGCGGCACGCCCAGAACCAACCGGGAGGGCAATCAGGAACGAAATCGGGAGGGCCGGGAGAGCACGGCAGTGGAGAAAAATGCCACACCGGCGAGATTCCGGCGTCAGGAAGGCTAGTCGGGCGTGACGTCACCTGCCCCCGCCGCTATACAACGCGCGCAAGACCGGACGGCGCGATTCCGGTCTTGCAGGCTTCGCCATATGACCGTCACCTAGGGCGGCACCGACACGCCGATTCGCGGAACTTACGAGCGGACCTGACCAGCCGATGCCGATAACGATACTCGATCTCATCCTGCTCGCGGTGATGCTGATCTCCGGCCTGCTCGCGCTGGTGCGCGGTTTCATGCGGGAGATTCTCTCGATCGCGGCATGGGGCGCCGCGGCGCTGGTCACGCTCTATGCGTTCGGCAAGCTGCTGCCGACCGCGAAAACCTATATCCAGAACGAGACCATCGCCAGCGTCGTCGTGGTCGCCGGCGTGTTCATCGGCACCCTGATCGTGGTTTCCATCGTCACGGTGCGCATCTCCGACATGATCCTGGATTCCCGGATCGGGGCGCTGGATCGCACGCTCGGATTCCTGTTCGGGCTGGCGCGGGGGCTCTTGATCCTGGTCGTCGCCTATCAGTTCTTCATCTGGCTGGTTCCGGACAAGCAGCGGCCGGACTGGGTCACCGCGGCGAAGTCCCGGACCGTGCTGGATGGAACCGGCCAATGGCTGATGTCGCTCTTGCCGGATGACCCCGAGAACACCATCTTGAAGAGATTCAAGAAGAATAAACCAGACGATGAGCAGACTGACGCGGAGCCGGTGACGCCAGCCCCGGCCGACGGCTATAGCAAGGCTGCCCGCGACGGCCTGAAAAAGCAGATCGACAAGGTCGGGCGTTGATACCAGGCCAACAGAGAGGCGCGATGGACGAGATGAAAAACCCTTCCGATCCCGCTGACCATCTTGACCTGAACCCCATCGCGATCGAGAAACTCGACGCTGCGGCGATCGAGCTGCAGGATGATCTGGAAGGCGACACGCTGCGCGAGGAATGCGGCGTGTTCGGCATCTTCGGCCACCCCGAGGCCGCCGCCATCACCGCGCTCGGGCTGCACGCCTTGCAGCACCGCGGCCAGGAAGCCGCCGGCATCGTCTCCTTCGACGGCTCCCGGTTTCACTCGGAGAAGCGGCTCGGCCTGGTCGGCGACACCTTCTCCCGCCGCGAGGTGATCGAGCGCCTCCCCGGCAACCTCGCCGTCGGCCATGTGCGCTATTCCACCACCGGCGGCACCATCCTGCGCAACGTGCAGCCGCTGTTCGCCGAGCTCAGCGCCGGCGGTTTCGCGGTCGGCCACAACGGCAACCTCACCAACGGGCTGAGCCTGCGCCGCGAACTGGTGCGCAACGGCGCCATGATGCAATCCACCACCGACACCGAAGTGATCCTGCACCTGGTGGCGCAGTCGAAGCGCGGCCGCTTCATCGACCGCTTCATCGAGAGCTTGCGCGCCATCGAGGGCGCCTATTCGCTGGTGTCGATGACCAACAAGAAACTGATCGGCGCCCGCGATCCCCTCGGCATTCGCCCGCTGGTGCTGGGCGAACTCGACGGCTGCCCGATCCTGGCGTCGGAGACCTGCGCGCTCGACATGATCGGCGCCAAATACGTCCGCGACATCGAGCCCGGCGAGATCATCGTGTTCGACGAGCAAGGCGCGCAAAGTCACAAGCCGTTTCCGCCGAAGCCGCCGCGGCCCTGCATCTTCGAATACATCTACTTCTCGCGGCCGGATTCCATCGTCGGCGGCCGCTCGGTCTACGACGTCCGCAAGGCCTTTGGCGCGCAACTGGCGAGAGAAAGTCATGTCGAGGTCGACGTCGTGGTACCGGTGCCGGATTCCGGCGTGCCCGCCGCGGTCGGCTACAGCCAGCATTCCGGCGTGCCGTTCGAACTCGGCATCATCCGCAACCATTATGTCGGCCGTACCTTCATCCAGCCGACCCAGAGCGTGCGCGAACTCGGCGTCCGCATGAAGCATTCGGCCAACCGCGCCGCGATCGAGGGCAAGCGCATCATCCTGATCGACGATTCGCTGGTGCGCGGCACCACCTCGAAGAAGATCGTCCGCATGATGCGCGACGCCGGCGCGCGCGAAGTCCACTTCCGCCTGGCGTCACCGCCGATCCTGTATCCCGACTATTACGGCATCGACCTGCCCGACCGCGGCGGCCTTTTGGCCGCGACC
>CALROE020000575.1:0-3441 GCA_943369715.1 Bradyrhizobium ivorense | reverse complement strand
GAAGAACACCGTCCATTGCGACGCCGCGATCAGCACCAGCGGAAACAGCAATCCGTATTGCGGCTTGTAGCTGAGCAGCCCGAGGCAAATGCCGGAAAGGATCGGCCGCACCGGCATCAGGTAGAGCGTGCCGCCGATCAGGGCCGCGGTGAGAAACCCATTCTGGCCGACCAGCACATTGTTGAACGCCATCGGCACCGCCACCGCCAGCAGCAGTCCGAACGGACGCCCGACGATCGCGCGCATCATGGCGAGATAAGGCACGAGGCTCAGCAGCGCCCAGCCGATGAACGCCACCGCGTAGGGAAAATGCGCCAACAGGCTGGCGACGAACAGGAAGGGCGGCGGGTAATGCCAGGCGAAATAGCCGGTAAAGTTCTGGCCGAGCAGTGCCACTTCGACCTGCTTCTGGATATTCCAGTCCCAGGCCTGCGCAGGCTGACCATCGAGCGCCAGCCGGCCCGCGGCCCAGACGTTGACGAAGTCGGTCGGGATGCCCAGTCCGGCGGAATCGTAGATCCACCAATGGGCCAGATACGCGGTCGGGAAAAACGAGAGGTTGATCACGGCCAGCGCAAAGCAGACGTTCAGCAGCGCCGGGGGGATCGCGCTGTGCTCGCCGGGAGTTGTCGGAACGGATACGGGCGTGGCCATGCGAGCTCCCAAGCGCACGCCGCAAACCTTCGCAACGCGCGCGCTCTCCACCAATAGGCAGACAGCCGTTAAGAAATCTTAAGGTTTGGGGCGGTGGTGATGAGAATTACCCTGTCGTCCCGACCTCCGAGCCGGGACCCATAGCCACCGGCCTATCGCCTCGCACAGATGCCTCAACATCGTATTCCAATCGCACCGGCACGGAGTATGGGTCCCGGCTCGGAGGCCGGGACGACTCGTTGAGGGATTTCGGCAAGCCGGCTTTCAGCCGGCGGGTCTGCTCCACCGTCTTCGGCGGGGCATAGCCGTCGTCGAGCGAAATCAGGTTGACCTTGCGGCCGTTGATGCCGCCGCGCTCGTTGATCATTTTGAAATAGCCGACCTCGCCCTTGCCGAGCGCGCCGAATGCCGAGACCGGCCCGCTGTAAGGCATGGTCTGGCCGATCCTGATTTCGGTCGCGGTGACGCCGCGCATCTCGGCCGCGCTCGTGACGTGGGCCATGCCATCAGGGCCGCGGCGCTCAGCGCGCCGAACGCAACCAGCGAACGCATCCGATCCCTCCCCATGATTTTCTTGTCACGCAACGGCACCGCCGCAGCCTGACGCTGCTGTAAGGCAAGCATGCCACGAGCGTGTAAATGACGCTAATTGTTAAGTGCGCAGGATCGTGAAGCCGGACCCGGCCTGACACTTCGGCCCGGCCTCCCGCACCCTGACCTGAGGACGGTGAATACCGCTTCGACGGGTGTAATTTTCGTTGACACGCCGGGCGGTTGCAGGCTGACTCGGGCTCATTGGGGCGACGCATCTCCGGGATGCCGGGGCGCGCGGGGGTAAGGGCACGACATGAAGATCTTGCCGGGCAACATTGCTCCGGTTGTGCTGGCTGGCGAGAGCTCAGCGCACCGAACCGAATTACACTCCCAGATCAAGACGGTTGGCTAACCCATGTGCCAATTATGTGAGGCTCTCGGCTACAACGTACACTTCGGCGATGCAGCTCCAGCTGCCGTTATGTCGATCGGAACCTCCGTCCAATACACGGTCGCACTCCTGGATTCGTTCGAAGCCGCCGTCCCGAACGACCCGTTCGCGGCCGCGACGGCTGTCGGTGTCGCGCCATCGGGCAACGCTATCATCGACGCTGTAGTCGCGGGATACGGCCAGTGGTCCGGGCAGGTAACCTACAGCTTTCCGAGCAATGTTTCCGCCTACAGCGGCGGTTATGCCGTGTCGGTCGATGGCGTCCAGCAGGTCTCCGCCGCGCAAATCAACGCGATCCAGGGAATCCTGGAGGGGACCGGGAATATCTATTGCTCGGTCGAAGCGTTCTGCGGACTGGATCTCGCACGGGTCGCGGACAATACGGTCCGGGCGAACGTCAATCTGCAGATATCCCAGTGCGACAATTTCGGCGGATCGAATTTGGCCACCGCCCGGGTGGGCGATTTTCCGGGAAGCCCGATCTATCCGGGGTTTCCGGACGCCGCCGGCGACCTGTGGTTCGGCGACGACAGCGGGACAGGCGCCGACGATGGCGCGCAGGTGTTTCGCACCCCGGTCATCGGCAACTATGCCTGGATGACGCATATCCACGAACTGGGGCACGCCCTCGGCCTCCAGCACAGCCATGATTCCACGGCAGGATCTTTTGGCGCGGCGCTTCCAGCGGAGCGTCGCGACATCGAATTTTCCGTCATGAGCTATCTGAGCTTCATTGGCGCAGCGCCCGGCTACACCAATGAACAGTTCGGCTTTGCCCAGACGTTCATGATGTACGACATCCTGGCGCTGCAATACCTGTATGGCGCCGATTACAGCACCAACAGCGGCAACACCGTTTACACCTGGAACCCCGGCACGGGGCAGATGTTCGTCGATGGTGTCGGCCAGGGCCTGCCGGGCGCGAACCGCATATTTCTCACGATATGGGACGGCAACGGCAACGACACCTACGACATGTCGAACTATGGCGGCGGGGTTTCGATCGACCTGCGTCCGGAAATGTGGAGCGTCGCGTCGGCCGCGCAACTCGCCGATCTCGACTGGCGAACGTCCGACACCTCCCGCGTCGCGCACGGCAACGTCTACAACGCGGCGCTGTTCAATGGCGACGCGCGTTCCGTGATCGAAAACGCGATCGGAGGCTCCGGCAACGACACGCTGATCGCGAATGATTTCGGCTGCACGCTGACCGGAGGCGGTGGCGACGATTTCCTGACCGGAGGCGCCGGCATCGACCGGCTGGTCGGTGGCACCGGCATCGATACGATGAACGGCGGCGGCGGCGCGGACACCTTCGTGTTCGGCTACGGCGGCAGCTCGGCGGCGGCCGGCCAGCACGACCGGATCAACGGCTTCACTGCAGGCGTCGACCGGATCGATGTCAGCGCCATCGACGCGATTGCCGGGACTGGTGCCTACGACATGTTCCGCTTCATCGGCGCCTCCGCCTTCAGCGGCGTGGCCGGAGAACTCAACTATTCCTATAACAGCTCGCTCGGCATTACCTTCGTGCAGGGCGACACCAACGGCGACCGGGTGGCCGACTTCGTCATCGACCTCTCGGGGAATATCACCCTGAGCACCGGCGATTTCATCGGGGCCACGTCGCTGCCTCCCATCGTCATCGAGGCGTTTGGGTCGACCAGCCTGGTCCGGGTTGGAAGCAACTATTTTCTCAATAGCATCAGCGGCGGCAGCGGTCCCGCGTTGAAATTTGGCGGGGGCGCGCTTTATGCGGCGGGCCAGGCCGGCACCTGGTCGCCGATCGGCGTGGAGCAGAC
>CALROE020000574.1:0-3447 GCA_943369715.1 Bradyrhizobium ivorense | reverse complement strand
GATCTTGCGGTGAAACGCAATCAGCTGCTCGACCGAATGGCACAGTTTTGTCAGTGGATTGGTCTTGAAGCCGCAGCGCTCGAACCAGCCGATCATGCCGGACTGGGTGTCTTCCGGCATCTCGCTTATCTGCCCCCAGGCGTAGGCGAAGAATCCGAGCGGCCGCGAGGCGGTGATCGAGGAATCCTTCTGCCGCAGCGAGCCCGCCGCCGAATTGCGCGGATTGGCGAACGGGGCTTCGCCGGCCTCGACCTGCTTCTTGTTGAGCGCGAGGAACGCCCGTTTGGTCATATAGACCTCGCCGCGCACCTCGCAGATGTCGGGCACGCTGCGGCCCTTCAGCTGTTGCGGAACGTCCTTCAGCGTACGGATATTGGCGGTGACGTCCTCGCCCTCGGCGCCGTCGCCGCGGGTGGCGGCAGTGACGAGTTCGCCGCCTTCGTAGCGCAGCGACATCGAGAGGCCGTCGATCTTCGGCTCGGCTGAAAAGTCGATGCGGTCGTCGTCGCCGAGCTTGAGGAAACGACGGATGCGGCCGACGAAGTCGAGCACGTCCTCCTCGGCGAAGGCGTTGTCCAGCGACAGCATCGGCACCGCGTGCCGGACTTTCCTGAATTTGCCCGACGGCGCCGCGCCGATTTTCTGCGACGGCGACTCGCCGGTGACGAACTCCGGGAACCTCGCCTCGATGGCGTTGAAACGCTTGCGCAGCGTGTCGTATTGGGCGTCCGAAATCTTTGGCGCGTCTTCCTGGTAATAGGCATGGTCGTGGCGCTCGATCTCGAGCGCCAGCCGCTTGTGTTCGACTTTGGCCTGCGCCCTGGTGAGGGTGGCGACGTCGGTGGGGCTGACTTTTTTTGATCTTGCCATCATGCTGGTGACTTGAGTTCGTCATTCCGGGATGGTCCGAAGGACCAGACCCGGAATCTCGAGATTCCGGGTTCGCGCTTCGCGCGCCCCGGAATGACGCCGTACAAGAATTTGTGAGCGACGGTCATGGCTTACTACGTCTATGTCCTGGCGAGCCGGAAGGATGGTGCGATCTATATTGGGATGACCAATGACATCGTGCGCCGCGTCTACGAGCACCGAACAAAGGCCGTCCCCGGATTTGCCTCCAAGTATAATATCACGCGGCTTGTATGGTTCGAAATCTATGAGGATCCGATTTCAGCTATATCCCGAGAAAAGGAACTAAAGAAATGGAAGCGGGCCTGGAAGATCCAGTTGATCGAAGCCAAGAATCCGCAGTGGAACGATTTGTATGAATCAATCTGTACCTGAGTTCGTCATTCCGGGATGGTCCAAAGGACCAGACCCGGAATCTCGAGATTCCGGGTTCGCGTCTTCGACGCGCCCCGGAATGACGGTGTAAACCTACGCCGTCGCCGCGCGCAGCAGCCGGTCCGCCGCCGCTCTCGCCTCGGCGGTGATCTCCGCGCCCGCCAGCATGCGGGCGATTTCCTCGCGGCGGAGGTCGGGAGCGAGCG
Organism: Bradyrhizobium ivorense; assembly: GCA_943369715.1. GTDB lineage: Bacteria > Pseudomonadota > Alphaproteobacteria > Rhizobiales > Xanthobacteraceae > Bradyrhizobium > Bradyrhizobium ivorense_A. The sequence continues at coordinate 1,957 of CALROE020000574.1, read as the reverse complement.
CGTTGACGCGGGTGGCGACGCGCTTGCCCTTGTCGAGCGCGTCCTTGGAGATCAGCAGATGCTGGCTGGCGCGGGCGGCGACCTGCGGCGCGTGGGTCACCGCCATCACCTGGACCTTGCCGGCGAGCCGCGCCAGGCGGGCGCCGATCGCGTCGGCGACCGCGCCGCCGACGCCGGTGTCGATTTCGTCGAACACCAGCGTGGGCGCCGAGCCCTTGTCCGACAGCACGACCTTCAGCGCCAGCAGGAAGCGCGACAGTTCGCCGCCGGAGGCGACCTTCATCATCGGCCCCGGCTTGGTGCCGGGATTGGTCTGGACCCAGAACTCGACGCGATCGAACCCCTGCGGCCCCGGCGATTTCGGATCGGAATCGATCTGCGCCATGAATTTGGCCCGCTCCAGCTTCAGCGGCGCGAGTTCGGCATTCACGGCCTTGTTGAGTTTTTCGGCCGATTTGGTTCGCGCGGCCGAAAGCTTGGTGGCGGCGGCGCTGTAGCGCTTGTCGGCCTCGCCGGCCGCCGCTTCGAGTTTTTTCAATTGATCGGCGCCGGCATCGATCAGCGCCACGTCGGCGGCATATTTCGCCGCCAGCGCGGCAAGGCCGTCGACCGGCGTCGAATATTTGCGCGAGGCGGCGCGCAGCGCGAACAGCCGCTCCTCGATGCGTTCGAGCTCGGAGGGATCGAAGTCGGCCGCGATCAGCGCCGCCGTCAGATGCTGGTCGGCCTCCTCCAGCGCGTTGATGGCGGCATCGATCGCCTTCACCGCGGGTTCGACCAGCGTGGGCGAATTGCCGGCGCGGCGCTCCAGCCGGCGCACCGCCGCCGACAGGCTCGACACCGGCGAATGATGGCCGCTGACGGCATCCTGCGCCTCGCGCAGATCGGCGGCGATCTTCTCGCCCTGCATCATGCCGGTGCGGCGCTCCGCCAGCGCGGTCTCCTCGCCGTCCTTCGGTTTCAGCTTCTTCAATTCGTCGGAGGCATGGCGCAGATAATCCGCCTCGCGGGCGGCGCGCTCCATGCCGGCGCGATGTTCGTCGAGCGCGGTCAAGGCCGCGCGTCTTGCGTACCACAGCGCCTCCAGCGCCACGACGTCCTTCTCGAGGCCGGCGAAGGCATCGAGCAGCCGGCGGTGGGTCGAGGCATCGACCAGCGCGCGCTCGTCATGCTGGCCGTGAATTTCGACAAGGGCCGAGCCGACCGCCTTCAGGGTCTGCACGCTGATCGCCTGGTCGTTGATGAAGGCGCGGGTGCGGCCGTCGGCGAACTGGACCCGGCGCAGGATCATCTCGCCGGTATCGTCGAGCCCGTTGTCGCTGAGGATCACCGAGGCCGGATGTCCCCTGGGGATGTCGAACACCGCGGTGACCTGGCCCTGCTCCACGCCGTGACGGACGAGGCCGGCATCGCCGCGGCCGCCGAGCGCCAGCGCGAAGGCATCGAGCAGGATGGATTTGCCCGCGCCGGTTTCCCCGGTCAGCACCGCAAGGCCACGGGAGAACTCGATATCGAGCCGCTCGATCAGGACGATGTCACGGATCGACAGACGCGCCAGCATGCCAGGTAATTTCCTAAACCAAATTCCTAGCCGAGACCCAATTTCTTGAAGGCCCTGGAAATATAGGAGCCCTTGTTTTCGCTGGGCTCGACTCCGCCGGACTTTACCAGATTATAGGCGTCCTTGTACCACTTGCTGTCGGGAAAATTGTGCCCGAGCACGGCGGCCGCGGTTTGCGCCTCGCCGACGATGCCGATCGCCATATAGGCCTCGGCCAGCCGCGCCAGCGCTTCCTCGACATGCCTGGTGGTCTGGTACTGCGTCACCACGGTCTTGAAGCGATTGATGGCGCCGGTGAATTTGCGCTTTTCCAGGTTATAGCGGCCGACTTCCATTTCCTTGCCGGCGAGTTGGTCGCGCGCGCCTTCCAGCTTGGCCTTGGCGCTGTTGGCATAT
>CALROE020000573.1:0-3447 GCA_943369715.1 Bradyrhizobium ivorense | reverse complement strand
GATATCATTATCAAATTAACCGGAGTGAACCGGCCATGCATCCAGCCCCGGCATTCAGCCGCAACGACGGGAACAAGGCTCGATCGCCTGTTCTATCCCGGGATGTCCAGATTCCGCCGCTTGGCTTGCCGGGCACCCTGAGGCATCCGGCGCAGGCGCGGGCCTTTGTCATCTTCGCGCATGGCAGCGGTTCAAGCCGTTTCAGTCCGCGCAACATTCAGGTCGCGGAAGCGCTCAATCGCCGCGGGATAGCGACGCTGTTGTTCGACCTGCTGTTGCCCGAGGAAGAGGACGACCGCCGGAATGTATTCGACATCAAGCTGCTGGCCCGGCGGCTCGCGCAGGCGGTGCGCTGGACTGAGGACGTGCCGGATGTGGCCAATCTGCCGCTCGGATTATTCGGAGCCAGCACGGGCGCGGCGGCGGCGCTGGTGGCGGCGGGCGTGCTCGGCGACCGCATCGGCGCCGTGGTTTCGCGTGGCGGACGCCCCGATCTTGCAGGCGACATTCTGGCCGATGTGAAGGCGCCGACGCTCCTGATCGTCGGCGGCGAGGATTTCGGCGTGATTGAACTCAACCAATCGGCCCTGGAGCGTCTCGCAGCGGAAAAGGCGATCCGGATCGTTCCGGGGGCGACGCATCTTTTCCCGGAGCCCGGCGCGCTGGATTCGGTGATCGAGCTCGCCGCGGGCTGGTTTGAACGCCACTTGATCGGCAGGAATCGCAAATCGGATGCACGCGGATGATGACATTCAGGGACAGATCGGATGCCGGCCACCGGCTGGCCAAGGCGCTTTCGAGCTATAAGGGCAGGGATGCCGTCATTCTCGCCTTGCCCCGCGGGGGCGTCCCCGTCGCAGCGGAGGTCGCCGAGGCGCTCGATGCCTCGCTCGACCTGGTCCTGGTTCGCAAGATCGGGGTGCCGACCCAGCCGGAACTCGCGATGGGCGCCGTGGTGGATGGCGCCGCGCCGATCGTTGTTCGCAATCAGGAGGTAATTGAGCTCTCCGGCACGACAGCGGAAGAGTTCGACGCGGTGTGTGCAAGGGAGCTGGAGGAGATCGAACGGCGGCGCAAGCTCTATTTGGGAGAACGCAGCCGGGCGCCGATAGCGGGGCAGGTGGTCATCGTCATCGACGACGGCATCGCAACAGGTGCGACGACGCGGGCGGCATTGAAGGCCATCCGTAACCGGAAGCCGAAGGAACTGGTGCTTGCCGTTCCCGTCGCTCCACCCGACACGGTCGAGCAATTGCGCGGGGAAGTCGATGCCCTGATTTGCCTGGAGACGCCGGAATTATTTGGAGCGATCGGCTATTTCTATCGGGACTTCCGGCAGGTCAGCGATGAAGAGGTCGTGGAAATCCTGAAGCGCTTTCCGGTCAGGAGACCGGCTGCCAGCCCCTCGATGCCTTGACCACGTCATTATGCGCCGAAGCCTCAGGTCCTGGTCGGCCGGAGATGCGCGGCGATATAGGCGACCGCCCCGTCGAGCGTGACAAGCTTCGGATAGTCGAGTTCGGGTATCTCGACGCCGAGGCGATGGTGGATGGCGGTGATGAAGTTCAGGAAATCCATGGAGTCGATATCGACGGCTTCACGCAAGTCACTGGCGGGGTCGAGGGTCGCCATATCAAACTCGGGCGCGATATTGCTGAGCTCTTCCTGCACCACCTTGCGAATGTCGATCTCATTCATAGCCCGTCTGGCTCCTGCAGCAGCCGGCCAATCTCGGCCAAGAACAACGCACCGGCGTGTCCGTCACTGACCCGATGGTCGGCCGACAACGTGATGGTGACGATCGAACGCGGTCCGATGGCGCCGTCGATGACCCACGGCCGCGTCACGACCTTGCCGAAGCCCACGATCGCAACCTGCGGCGGATAGATGATGCCGTAGAGTGTTTCGACGCCGCGCTCCCCCAGGCTCGTCACCGTGATCGTCGGATCGGACATCTCCGAGCTGCGAATGCGGCCGGCACGGGTACGTTGAACGAGGTCGCGCATCCGCGTCATCAACTCGTCCAGCGGGATTTTATCGGCGTCATGAAGGGCCGGCGCCGCCAGCCCGCCACCGCGAATCGCGATGGCGACGCCGACATGCACCGCGCTCGACGGTTCGAACTTGCCGTCGCGGTAAAAGCCGTTAGAGGCGGGGAAGCGGCGTGCGGCCACGGCGACCGCCTTGATAACGAGGGCGCCGATCAGCAGGCGGTCGTCGGGGGACCGCGTCGCATTGGTGCGGGTCAGCCACTGCTCGCAGGCGGTGACGTCGACCTGATGCGCGAGATAGTAATGCGGGATTTCCCGCTTTGACCGCGCCATGGCGGCGGCGATGGCCGCCCGCATCGCGTCGAGATCAAGCCCTGACGTTCGCTTCTTCTCCGTGGGAGCGACGGCCTCGCCGAGGCGGCCCTCGACGTCGGCATAGACGATCGCCCCGGCCGGGCCGCTTCCGGACAGTGTCGAGAGATCGATCCGGCGGGCCTCGGCGAGCCGCCGTGCGGCAGGAGATACCCGCGCGCGCGTTACGGCGGCTGGCGCGACGGGCGGCGGGGACGGCGCAACGGGAGAAGGCATCAAAGGCGGAGTCGCGGGCAGGGCCGGGGGCGGCGGCGCCGCCGCTGGCGGAGCGGCCGCTACGGCGCCAAGCGGTTCTTCGAGTTCGGTTTGAATCCGCGCCAACGGCGTCCCGACTGGCACTTTGGTGTCGAGGCCGACGAGAAGCTGCTCAATCTTGCCGGCCTCGAAGATCTCGATCTCGATCGCGCCCTTCTGGGTCTCGACCACGGCAACGATGTCGCCGCGCTTGACCTGATCGCCCGGTTTGACCAGCCACTCCACCAGGGTGCCCGCTTCCATGTCGGCTCCGAGGGAGGGCATGCGGAATTCGGCCACGGCGCCCCCTTATGCTCGCCCGAGAGCGGCCTTGGCGGCCGCGACGATTCCGGCGACCTGCGGGATCGCCGCGTTCTCCAAGTGCCGGGGATACGGAATGGGCACCTCCGCACTGCAGACGCGGCCAATCGGGGCGTCCAGTTCCCAGAATGCCTGCTCGACGATACGCATGGCGATTTCCGCGGACAGGCTGCCGCTCCGCCATCCTTCGTCGACGATGACTGCCCGGCGCGTCCTGGCGACCGAGGCCATGATGGTTGCATCGTCGAGTGGTCTCAGGCTGCGCAAATCCATCACCTCGGCGTCAATATTCTCGCCGGCGAGGATGGTAGCGGCCTCTAGCGTCTTCCACAGCGAACCGCCGTAGGTGATGAGCGAAATATCGCGCCCGGGACGGCGAATGGCGGCTCTGGCGATATCGACCGGGCCTGCGTCCGCGGCCAGCCTGCCGGTCAGGTTGTAGAGCATGACGTTTTCGAAGATCAGTACCGGATCAGGGTCCTGCAACGCCGTCCACAACATGCCGCGCGCATCCTCCACCGTCGCCGGC
>CALROE020000572.1:0-3451 GCA_943369715.1 Bradyrhizobium ivorense | reverse complement strand
CCTCATCATCTTCGCGCCGCTGGTGCTGATCCTGGCGCAGATCGATTATTCGACGAAATGGACCGTGTATGCCTGCGCGGTGTATTTCTGGTCCCGCGTCGCCCATCTGATCGTCTACACGATCGGCCTGCCGGTGTTCCGCACGCTGGCCTTTACCGTCGGCTTCTTCGCCCAGGTCGTGCTGGCGCTGGCGATTTTCCAGCTCGTGTAACTCGTGTCCCGGACGCGGAGCAGCGCGGTGCGCCGCAGGACCGGGCCACGACCTCAAAGGCTCTTCCGCGCCACTACAAACAGCATCTCGGCCCATTCGTTGTCAAAACCCCTGACTTCGCCCTTCTCGATCGCCAATGAATCCCAGCGGCCCGCGCTGGCATAGGTATCGCGCAGCCATTCCGGCGATGGATAATTGTAGTAGCGATTGAGGGTATCCCGCCCGTCTTCCTCGCCGGCCTTGAAGCTGGCGTAGAAATGGCCGCCGGGTTTCAGTGCGCGCCAGATCAGCGTCAGTACCTGCTGAAGCTCCGCTCTCGGGACATGCAGCAGACAGGCATTGGCCCAGACGCCGTCATAGGCTTCCACCTCGTCGAGGTCATGGAACAGCAGCGTCTCGACCGGGCGGCCGAGCAAGCGCGATGCCTCCGCCGCCAGTTCCGGCGAACCGTCGGTGGGTCGAACGTCGAATCCGGCGGCCAGCATTTGCGCGGAATCGGCGCCGGCGCCGCATCCAAGTTCGAGAATGCTCGCCCCCGATGGCAGCATCGCGAGAAAGCGGTCCAACCGAGCGCGGCGCGAGGTGATCTCGCGCCCGGCATAGGCCTGCGCGTTGCTGCGGTAGAACTGAAGCGTATCCTCGTCCACGGCGACTCCTCAATCTCCGAAGCCGCGCGGCATTCCGCGCGTCATGTCTCAGCAAATCCCAACATCAAACGCATGTTCTGCACCGCGGCGCCAGAGGCGCCCTTGCCGAGGTTATCGAGCCGCGCGACGAGCAGCGCCTGCCGGTATTTTGCGCTGGCAAAGACGTAGAGCTCGAGCATGTTGGTCTCGTTGAGCGCCTCCGGCTCGATCCGTCCGTTCTTTGCAGCCGCGTTCTCCAGCGGCAGGACCGAGACGTATTTGCTCCCGGCGTAGCGCTTCGCGAGCGCGGCGTGGAGATCGGCACCATCCGGCTTGCCCTGAAGCGTGTCGAGATGCAAAGGCACCGACACCAGCATGCCCTGCCGGTAATTGCCGACCGACGGCACGAAGATAGGCCGACGCGCCAGATTTGCGTAAAGCTGGGTTTCGGGCACGTGCTTGTGCTCGAAGCCAAGGCCGTAAAGTTCGAAGGCCGGCGCCGTGCCGTCCTCGAAACTGGCGATCATGGATTTGCCGCCGCCGGAATAACCGCTGACCGCATTGATGGTGACGGGATAATCCGCCGGCATCAGTCCGCCATCGACCAGCGGCCGCAGCAACGCCACCGCGCCGGTCGGATAGCAGCCCGGGTTGGAAACTTTTCGCGCGGCCCGTATCTTGTCGGCCTGATCGGACGCAAGTTCCGGAAAACCGTAAGCCCAATCGGGAGCGACGCGAAAGGCCGTCGAGGCATCCAGCACCTTGGGAGCCGCAGCCCCCATGCTGTCGATCAACGCGACGGTTTCCTTGGCGGCATCATCCGGAAGACAGAGGATGACAAGGTCGACCTCCTCCATCAGCGCGCGCTTGGCCCCCGCATCCTTGCGCTTTTCCTCAGCGATGCTTTTCACCGTAACGTCATTTTGCAGGTCAAGGCGCTCGCGAATGCCGAGGCCGGTCGTTCCGGACGCGCCATCGACAAATACGGCCGGCTTGGTGGCGGCGCCGGTGGTCGGGGCCTGGCCGTTCGGCCGCTGTGTGTCGGAGAGGGTCATGGGGCATTCCTTCCATCCGCCGGTTCACTGGCGCTCAGGGGTGAGATGTAGTTCAACTGGGGCCGCAGCGCGACCATCTGTTGTCCGATCGTTCGCGCTGCCGCGTCGCTCTGTGATGTCAGCACCTGGGCGATGGCCGTATGATCGACATCCGATTTGTGCTGGTTGAGCTTGAAGCTGCCCTCGACCGCTTCCACCGTCATGACCAGACCCACGATGGCTTTCTTCATCGCATCCAGGCGTCCTGCCGTCATCTTCGACGCCAGCCAGGGCGGTTTCGGCGCCAGCCAGTTTTCGAACTTGGCGCTCAGCGCGTCGAGATGGCGGCCGAGTTCATCTTCGGACTGTTTTCGCACGGTGCCGGTCAAATGCACGGCCTGATACAGCCAGGTCGGCACCTGATCCGGCGACGCATACCAGTCGGGCGACACATAGGCGTCGGCGCCGTTCACGGCCATCAGCCAGGACGTGGTTCCGTCGGCAAGGCCCGCCAGCGCGTTATGGCGCGCGACGTGGAACGCCGCGAGCGGCGTGCCGTCGTCGGCATAGTCGAGGTAAAACGGCAGTGACGAGGCGACCGGCTTGGCGCAATCCCAGGCGCAGACCGTGCCGAATCCGCGCGCTTCCGCAAACGCGAGGCTGGCGGCACGATCGGGCTTGAACATCGGGGGCGTATACATGGCGAGCTCCGGCTTGATGGTGGAGCCGCCGGGGTCAGATCACGCTGGCAAGGATGAGGAAAATGCCGCGGATCTGTGTCCGGCGGCAGGGGCGACAATCTCAGACGCAGACGTCCGCCCATACCGCAGAGGTGCGGCGGCGGCGAGCGATTGACATGGTCACGGCGTTGATCATGGCCGCGGGCTATAGAGCCCGGCGCCCTTTCCGTCAAGATGTCCCGTCATTCCGGGATGGTCCGAAGGACCAGACCCGGAATCTCGAGATTCCGGGTTCGATGCTTCGCATCGCCCCGGAATGACAAGTGTCAGATCACCGGGCTCCACGGCGCCGGCACCAGCCGGTAGCCATTGCCATCCTTCTCGACATAACCATTGGCCGGGAACGGATAATGGAAGCCCTGGACCCGCATCTTGTCGGCCACCAGCATGTCGTAGACCTTGCGGCGGGTGGCTTCCGCCATCGCCGGGTCCTGGTCGAACATCAGGTGCCAGCCCGGATTGCTGACGAACAGCGCCGGAAGGTTGGTGACGTCGGACTGGATGAATACCTTGTCGGAACCGGACGACAGAATGAACGAGGTGTGGCCCGGCGTGTGGCCGAACGATGCCACCGATTGCAGCCCGGGCGCGACGTCCTTGCCCATTTCGTAGGGCGTCACCTTCTTCTTCAATCCCGCGTCGAAAACGCGACGGGCATTGGCGAATACGCCCTTCATGCGGTCGGTGGTCTGCTTGGCCATCTCGCCGTCGTCCATGAAATACTTCCACTCGGCGGCCGGCACCAGCACTTCGGCATTCGGGAACGCCAGCACATTGTCTGCCGTCAGCAGGCCGTTGATGTGGTCGCCGTGAAAATGTGAGATGACCACGATGTCGACG
>CALROE020000571.1:0-3459 GCA_943369715.1 Bradyrhizobium ivorense | reverse complement strand
GTCGCGGTTGCGCGCCGAGACGATGCCGGCGGTGACGGTGCCGCCGAGGCTGAACGGATTGCCGATCGCGATCACCCATTCGCCGAGCCGCAGCTTCTCGGAATCGCCGAACTTCACCGCCACCAGCGGCTTGGCCGGCGGCTTGAACTTCAGCACCGCAAGGTCGGTCTTCTTGTCGACGCCGACCAGCTCGGCCTTGATCTTGGTGCCGTCGTTCATGATGATGTTGATCTCGTCGGCGTCCGCGATGACGTGATTGTTGGTCACGGCGATGCCCGAGGTGTCGACGATAAAGCCCGAACCGAGCGAGTTGGTCTTGCGCGGCTGCATATCACCGCCCTTGGAGCCGCCTCCCGGACCGCCGCGGCGGTTCTTGAAGAAATCGTCGAAGAATTCCTCGAACGGCGAGCCCGGCGGCAGTTGCGGCGTCGCGCCCCGCTCGCCGCCGGAGGAGCCTCCCTTGGCTTCGACGGTCTGCGAGGTCGAGATGTTGACGACGGCGTCGATCACCTTCTCGGCGACGTCGGCGATGCCGTCGGGGCCTCGCGCCAAAGCCGGCCCGGAAAGAACCGGCGCAGCAAGCAGGCTGGCGGCACCAAGGCAGATCGCGGCCATCAGGGGGCGCAGGCGATAGCTCGGGTATGGAATCGCACCGGTCATATCGGCTTCTCTCTTTGCGAGCGGTCGGAATCTGGCGGCCACAGTGCGCCCGAACAGGTCTGCGGCGCAAGCATTCGAGCCGGACATTTCGGCGAAAAACCGGCGCCAGCGGCTCACGATCGCGTTGATCCCGCAACCTTTTTACCGTGCTGGGCCGAAACGTCAGCGCCGGACAAACCAGATCAGGATCAGGCCCAGGATCGCCGATCCGATGCCCACGATGCGCAGAATGTTGTCCGGCGTCGCCATCGCGCTCTGCATCGCCCGGCGCATCCAGGCGGGGCTCGCCGCGAACAGCAGGCCTTCAAGCACAAACAGGATGCCGAGGCCGATGAGGAAGTCGGCAAACGCTATGGACCTCATCGGACTGCAACCTCACCCTTGACGTTCTTTTTCATGGCCGCGATCTGTTTGCCGCAGCAGGCGAAGCGGCACCCCGCTTCGCCCTGGTTCTTGTTCAGACAGCCTTACGGCTTCGGCGCAGCCGGCGCCGCCGCAACCGGCGGCTTGCCCGACGCGTTGCTGAAGAACTTGAAGAAGTCGGAGTCCGGCCGCAGCAGGAAGCGGGTATCGTTGCTGCGCAACCCGTTCTCATACGCCGTCATCGAACGGTAGAACGCGAAGAAATCAGCATCCTGGCCATAGGCTTCGGCGAACAGCCGGTTGCGTTCGCCGTCGCCGGCGCCACGCACCTGCTCGGCGGTGGAGTTGGCGTCGGCGATGATGACGACGGCTTCGCGGTCGGCCTTCGACCTGATCTCCTGCGCCTTCTGGCCGCCCTGGGCGCGGAACTCGGCGGCTTCGCGCTGCCGCTCGGTCTGCATCCGCTGGTAGACCGCCTGGCTGTTCTGCTCCGGCAAATCGGCGCGCCGGATCCTGACATCGACGACCTCGATGCCATAGCCCTCGGCTTCCTTGTCGAGCTGCTCGCGGATCCGCCCCATCAGGATTTCGCGTTCGTCGCGCACCACCTTGATGAAAGTGACCTCGCCGAGCACGCGGCGCAACGACGCGTTGAGCAGCGTGGTCAGCTGGATGTTGGCGGCCTGGATCGAGCCGATGCTCTGGTAGAACCGCAGCGCATCCTTGATGCGGTAGCGGGCGAAGGCATCGACCACCAGCCGCTTCTGGTCCGACGCGATCACTTCCTGCGACGGGTTTTCCAGATCGAGAATCCGCTTGTCGATATTGATGACGGTATCGATGAACGGAGCCTTGAAATGCAGGCCCGGCTCGGGGACGACGTCGACCGGCTTGCCGAACCGCACCACCAGCGCCTGCTGGGTCTGCGTCACCTGGAACACCGAACTGTAGCCGACGATCAGCACGACCAGCAGCAGAAGCAGCGCGACAACACCTGTGGTTCCGGACTTCATCGGGTGGCTCCACTCTGTTGTTGCTGACCGGCGGCCGGCGCGGCCTGTCGCCGCGGCGACAGTTCGCTCAGCGGCAGAAACGGCACGACTCCTTGTCCGGATTGTCCGGACGACGAACCGCCTCCGTCATAGATCAGCTTCTCGGCATTTCCGAGAATGCGCTCCATCGTCTCCAGATAGATGCGCTGACGCGTGACATCGGGCGCTTTCTTGTATTCGTCATAGACCTTCAGGAAGCGCGCGCTCTGGCCCTTGGCCTCGGCGATCGCCTGCTGCTGGTAGCCCTCGGCGACCTGCAGGATCTGCGCAGCGCGGCCGCGCGCGTCGGGAACGACGCGGTTGGAATAGGTCTGCGCCTCGTTCTGCAACCGCTCGAGATCGGCGCGTGCCGCCTGAACGTCGCGGAACGCGTCGATCACCTGCGCCGGCGGATCGACCTTCTGCATTTGCACCTGCGCGACCTGGATGCCCGAACCGTAGAAGTCGAGCGTCTTCTGCATCAGATCCTGCACGCTGGCTTCCGTCGTGGTGCGGGCGCCGGTCAGGATCGGCTGGATGTTGGCGCGGCCAACCACCTCGCGCATCGCGCTTTCGGCTACCGCCTTCACGGTGCCTTCGGGGTTCTGGATGTTGAACAGATAATTGCCGACGCCGTCAGGCTTGATGCGCCACAGCACCGTGAAGTCGACGTCGACGATATTCTCGTCGCCGGTCAGCATCAGGCTCTCTTCCGGCACGTCGCGCATGGTCGCGCCGCGCCGCGCCGGGTCGTTGACCAGGCTCATGCCGATATTGATGGTGGACACCCGCAGCGCCTTCGGCAGTTGCACGGTCTCGATCGGATAGGGCCAGTGATAATTCAGGCCCGGCTGCACCGTGCGCACATGCTTGCCGAAGCGCAGCACCACGCCGAGTTCCTCGGACTGCACGCGGAAGACGCCGGAGAACAGCCAGATGACCACCGCGATGAGCAGGATGATCGCGACGCCCATGCCGCTGAAATACCCGCCCGGCAAAATCTGCTGCAGCCGGTCCTGGCCGCGGCGCAGAAGGTCTTCCAGATCGGGCGGCCTCGGCCCCGCCGATTGCGGGCCTGAGCCCCAAGGCCCTTTCGGACCGGAGCCCCACGGGCCTCCGCCTTGATTCTTCCACGGCATCGACAGTCTCCTCCGCGGGCCGAGGCAAAGGCGCCCGGCCTCACTACATCTGCACGGCCTTATAGGGGACCGCCCCGGCCCTTACAACGCGACTTGTTGGCCTGCAGGAGCTATGCCCGGGCCGGAATTTGTCAATGCAAACATTGCTTAAAGGAGTTAATGCGGCCGCCGCCGACGATATGTCACATAGGAATAGTCGGCGCTGTTGTCCGGACCGGCCGGATTCCGCACCCGCGCGACCTCTTCCCAGGCCGCGGGATCGATGG
>CALROE020000570.1:0-3464 GCA_943369715.1 Bradyrhizobium ivorense | reverse complement strand
CCCGTCCCGCCGCCTTCCAGACCGGTTTTTGGGGCGTCGCCAAGTGGTAAGGCAGGGGATTTTGATTCCCCCATGCGGAGGTTCGAATCCTCCCGCCCCAGCCAGCAATCTCGCAAGCGAACTATGCCGTAACATGTGGCTTGGCTGGTTGAGCGGACCGCGCGCTGCCTGTAGCTTGGAACATCAGAGGAACCTGGGGCATGCTGGACAAAATCAAGACATCGGCCGAAGCCGAGGCAAAATCATGGATCGCTGACTTCAGCCGCGCGCTGGCGGGCGGAGACGCGACGGCGCTGAGTGCGCTGTTTGTGCCTGACAGCCACTGGCGAAACCTGTACGGCATTTCCTGGGAGATCGCGACCTTCAGCGGGGCCGGCAAACTGGCCGATGAAATGTGCCGGCGCGCGCGTGAGGCCGGCGCCACCGGGTTCGAGGTCGAGGCCGGCTTGCTCGTGCCGCGCCGGGCTGTGGTCGCGGGGCAGGAAGTAATCGAGGCGATTTTCCGGTTCGATACGGTGAACGGTCCGGGCCTCGGCGTTATCAGGCTGCTGCCTTCGCCCGGGGCGGCGCCGAAGGGCTGGACGCTGTCGACGGTGCTGGACATGGAGAGGATCAGCGCCGCGAAGTCCGGCAATATCGAGCCGGCCTCGCACAGCCGCGATTTTTCCAGACAGAACTGGCTCGAAGAACGCCAGGCCGAAATCGCCTTCGAAGGGCGCGAGCCCGATGTTCTGGTGGTCGGCGGCGGACATGCCGGGATATCCGCGGCGGTCGAGCTGAAGCGGCTGGGTCTCGACACGCTGGTGATCGACAAGGAAGAGCGCGTCGGCGACAATTGGCGGCTGCGCTATCACGGCCTCAAGCTGCATAACAAGACGCCGGTCAATCACCTGCGCTACATGCCGTTCCCGCCGAACTGGCCGGACTACATCCCCAAGGACAAGATCGCGAACTGGCTCGAGGCCTATGTCGAGAGCATGGAGGTCAACTTCTGGACCCGCACCGTGTTCGAGGGCGCGGAGTACAATGAGGCGACGCAATCATGGACGGCGCGGGTCCGGCGCGGCGACGGCAGCGTTCGCACGCTGCGCCCGAAGCATATCGTGATGGCGACCAGCGTCAGCGGCACGCCCAACATCCCGAAGATCGCAACCATCGAGAATTTCGCCGGCAAGGTGCTGCATTCCAGCCAGTTTGCCGCCGGCGCGCAGTGGCGCGGCAAATCCGTCGTGGTGATGGGGACCGGCACCAGCGCCCATGACATCTGCCAGGAGCTGCAGGCCAACGGCGCCGACGTCACCATGGTTCAGCGCAGCCCGACGCTGGTCGTCAATGTCGACCCGAGCGCGCAGCTCTACGACAAGACCTATCTCGGCGACGGGCCGCCCGTGGAGGTCCGTGATCTGCTGAACGCATCGGTGCCGCTGGAGGTCGTCAAGGCCTCGCACAAGATCATCACCAAAGAGGTTCGCGAACTCGACGCGCCGTTGTTGTCGCGGCTGGAGCAGGCGGGCTTTCGGCTCGAATTCGGCGAGGACGGCACCGGCTGGCCGCTCAAGTTCCGTACCCGCGGCGGCGGCTATTACTTCAATGTCGGCTGCTCCGAGCTGATCGCCGACGGCAAGATACGGCTGATCCAGGCTGATGACATCAGGCAATTCGTCAGCGACGGCCTGCAGCTTGCCGACGGCTCGACGCTGAGGGCGGACCTGGTGGTGCTGGCGACCGGCTACAAGGGGCAGGACCACATCGTGGGTTCGTTGTTCGGCTCTGAAGTCGCCGCGCGCGTCGGGCCGATCTGGGGGTTCGACGCCGACAGCCAGGAACTGCGCAACATGTGGACCCGCACCCGGCAGCCCGGGCTGTGGTTCACCGGCGGCTCGTTCTCGCAATGCCGGATCTATTCACGTTTCATCGCGCTCCAGATCGACGCGATCGAGCAAGGCCGTCTGGAAAAGGCATTATAGCGTAGGCGCCAGATGGAGACCGGTTTCGCGGGGTCTCACCTCGTCCGCTTGCCGCGGATTCAATGCGCTGCAAGATTGCGGCGAACCCGGGCGACCACAGTCCGCCAATCCAGCAGCAACCGGCCGGCCCAGCCGCAGAGGATCGTCAGCATGAAGACGGTCCCCACCTGCCAGACCAGCACCATCAGGCTTGCGTCCTGACCGTGGAAGAGACGAAGACCGAAATTGCCCAATCCGGCCGCCGCCAGACCTCCCAGCGCCGCCGAAGCATGCGGCCAAAGGGGTGCTCCCTTTCGCAGCATGAGCGCCATCGCCACGGCCGGCAGCGTTCCGACCAGTGCAATGGCCGGAATGCAGAGGAAGTCCGAAGTGAAGTCCTGAAAGGCGCCTCCGCGCAACAACGCCTCGACACACCCTTCCCCGACACTCGCCAGCCAAACCGATAGCGGCAGCAGCGGAAGCAGCAGAAATCGGCGGTTGTATCCGGGAACGATCGATTGAAAGGCGGCAACGGCGGCGCCGATCGCGGTGCAAAGCGCGGCAATTTGCTCGACGAGATAGCGAAAATCCGTGAACTTGGCGGCCAGGTCATCGCGCGGAGCCATCATCATGACGATGACGGCGACATACGGGACGGCCATCGCAAACCATGAAGCCGTCCGGACCCAGGGCGATGGAAGCCTCTGAACCGGATCCGCATGCTCGGTCAAACTCGCAATCAGTCTGTCGGTGTCCATGGCCATCACTCTTTGCTAAGAGCCTTCCGCAGGTTCAGGACCGCCCGATGAATCGAAACCTTCAGCGCTCCTATACTGGTTCCGCTCGCCGCTGCTGCCTCCTTGAGTGACATTTCGCGCAGCTTCAGCATTTCGATCGCCTTCCTCTGACCTTCGGGCAGGCTCTTGATTGCGTTCGTCAACTCTTCCGGGTCGCGATATTCCTCGTTCTCTATGTTCGCCCAATCATCGGCAAAGGTTACGGGCAGTTCGTCCATCTGGACCTCATTCGATTTTCCCCGGTAGAACCGCCGCGCGCTGTCGATCAGCCTGTTATGGGCGATGGTAGACAGCCATGGCATGAATGGACGGTTTGGATCGTACGTCGCGCGTACCGCGTGGATCGACAAGAGTATCTCCTGAACCAGGTCCTCGACCTCCTCTGCCGTGAAAAACGGTCGCCGCTTTCGCACGATCCGGCGCAATTTGGGTGTGATTTCCCTCAAAAGACCTTCGTAGGCGCGCATATCGCCGGCCTGTGCGGCCTGCATGAGCGATTCCAGGGCTGGCGAATTCGAATCCCGCTTCATCTCGGCGTAACAGCTCCGGGTATCGCGAAAGATCAAGTTGTTCCACGTCAGCGGGTACTCGGGTATCGCCGTCTTATTTTTGCAGGCGCGCGTAACTTCCGCCGGCTCCGCAGCGAAACTCTCTGGCCGACCGTCCAGGCATCCCTCGGAGATACATCGAACATGTCATTGAATTCCCTAAAGACACTGAT